>JAUVWK010000470.1 GCA_030604165.1 Alphaproteobacteria bacterium
CGCCGGCGCAACTGCAAGAGCACATCGCCTGGGACCTCGGCGCCGCCGCCGTGACGCGCCGTTTGGCGGCCCTGCTCGACGCACCGGCCGTGCTCTCCAGCTACTCGCGCTTGCTTATCGATTGCAACCGCCGGCTCGACCACCCCGCGTCGATCCCCACCGAAAGCGATGGCGTCGCCGTGCCGGGCAATCGCGCGGTTGCCGCGGCGGACGCGGCGCGGCGGGCGGCGCTCGCCTTCCATCCCTACCACGACGCCATCGCGCGCTAGCTCGAAGCCATGGCGAGCCGTGAACGCCCGCTCACGCTGATCGCCGTGCACAGCTGCACGCCGGTCTACCAAGGCGTGGCGCGGCCGTGGCATGTCGGGGTTCTGTGGGACCAGGACGAAGCGACGGCGCGCGCCCTGCTCGCCCGGCTGCGCCGCGAGCCCGCGTTGGCGGTGGGCGAGAACGAGCCCTACTCGGCGCGCCTGCACCCCGGCTACACCATCCCGCGCCATGCGGCCGGCCTGGCCCATTCCATCGTCGAGATCCGGCAAGACCTGATCGACGACGAGCGGCGGGCGCAGGGCTGGGCCGCGCGGTTGGCCGCGGCTTACGGCGAGATTCTCGCCCTCGAAGGCGTGGCGGCATGAGCGCGCCGGGCGGGATGGCAATCGCCCGGGACGCGCCGTACACTGGAACCCCGCTGAGCACGAGACTGCCATGAGCCACAGCTATCCCGACCAATCCTCCCGCTCCGCCGCACTCAGCCGCCGCGCCCGCGCGGTGTTTCCCGGCGGCTCCACGCGGGGGCAAACCTATTACCGGCCCTACCCGATCTATGCGCGCTCCGGCGAGGGTTGCCGGGTGACCGACGTGGACGGCGTGGAGCGCATCGATTTCCTCAACAATTACACGGTGCAGCTTTTCGGCCATTGCCACCCGGAGATCGTCGCGGCGCTGCAACGCCAAGCCGCGCTCGGCACCTGTTTCACCCTGGCGACGGAAGCGGAGATCGAGCTGGCCGAGCTGATCTGCGGCCGCGCCAAATCGTTCGAGCAGGTGCGCTTCGCCAATACCGGCAGCGAGGCGGTGATGAACGCGATCAAGGGCGCCCGCGCCTACAGCGGGCGGCCCAAGATCGCCAAGTGCGAGGGGGTTTATCACGGCTCTTACGACTATGCCGAGGTGAGCCTCGATCCGGACCCGCAGAATTGGGGCACGGATGTGCCGGCTTCGGTCGGCCATTCGCGCGGCGCGCCCAAGGGCATGACGGACGACATCGTGATGCTGCCCTTCAACGACGTGGCCGGCTCGCGGGCGCAATTGGAGCGTCACGCCGACGCGCTCGCCGGCGTGCTGCTCGACCCGGTGCCGTCGCGCTGCGGCGGTTATCCCGCGAGCCCGGCCTATCTCGCCATGCTGCGCGACTTCACGCGCCAGAACGGCTCGCTCTTGATCCTCGACGAGGTGGTGACCTGGCGGCTGCATTATGGCGGCGCGCAGACGCTCTATGGCGTCGAGTCCGACATGACCACGCTCGGCAAGATCATCGACGGCGGTCTGCCGATCGGCGTTATCGCGGGCACGGCCGAGGCGATGGCGGTGTTCGATTCGAGCGCCGGCAAGGCCGCCTGCCCGCACTCGGGCACCTTCACCGCCAATCCGATGTCGATGGCCGCCGGGATCGCCGCGACGCGGATGTTGACCCAAGAGGCGATCGACCGGCTCAACGGGCTGGGTGAGCGCGCCCGCGACAAGTTGCGCGCCACGTTCGCGCGCGCCGGCGTGGCGGGCCAGGTCACCGGCGAGGGCTCGCTGATCCTCATGCACTTGTCGGAGCAGCCGCTGGGCGACTACCGCTCGACCTATCGCGCCCACACGGAGGCGGCGGCGGCGCGCCTGGAAAGCCTGTTTCGCCACCTGCTCAACCATGGCATCGTGCTGAGCACCTGGGGCATGGCCTGCCTGTCGACACCGATGGGCGAGGCCGAGATCGACCACCTGGCCGACGCCGTTTACGCCAGCCTCAAGGAAATGGAAACCGACAACGCAAGCGCGGAGACGTCATGACCTATGCAAGCAATTCGCCGGCCGCGCGCGACGTGGAAAACGTCCTGCACGGCTACGCCAATCTCGTTGCGCTGGAGAAAACCCCGCCGCTGGTGATCACCCGCGGCGAGGGCGTGCGCATCTTCGACGATGCGGGCAAGGAATATATCGAGGGCGCCGCCGGCATGTGGTGCGCCTCGTTCGGTTTCAACGAGCCGGCGCTGGTCGAGGCGGCGATCGAGCAGCTGCGCAAGCTGCCCTATTACCACACCCTGATCGACAAGACCGTGGCGCCCCTGCTCGAGCTTGCCGAACGGCTCAAGGCGATCGCGCCGGTGCCCATGTCGAAAGTGTTTTTCGCCAATTCGGGCTCCGAGGCGAACGACACCATCATCAAGATGATCCGCTATTACAACAACGCCCGCGGGCGGCCGAAAAAGAAAAAGTTCATCTCGCGCCTCTTCGGCTTTCACGGCGTCACCCTGGGCGCGGCCAGCCTGACCGGCATCCCGGCCATGCATACCGACTTCGACCTGCCGCTGCCCGGTTTCCTGCATACGGACTTCCCCCATTACTATCGTCACGGCCACGAGGGGGAATCGGAAGAGGCCTACGCCGGCCGCCTCGCCGACAATCTGGAGAAGCTGATTCTGGACGAAGGACCCGAAACCATCGCGGCCTTCGTCGCCGAGCCGGTGATCGGCGGCGGCGGCTGCATCGTGCCGCCCAAGGGCTATTTCGAGAAGATCCAGGCGGTGCTGCGCAAATACGACGTGATGTTCGTCGCCGACGAGATCATTTGCGGCTTCGGGCGCACCGGCAACATGTTCGGCTGCGATACCTTCGACATCAAGCCTGACGCCATGACGATGGCCAAGGGGCTGTCGGGCGCCTACCAGCCGATCTCGGCGGTGATGATCAACGAGGACATCTATCAGGCGTTGTTGGAC
>JAUVWK010000369.1 GCA_030604165.1 Alphaproteobacteria bacterium
GCCGCCTTGGCGACGGCGGTCATGCGCTTTGAATTCTCGAAGGGATTGGCCGATTCCACGCCGCCCACGCTGGCCAGGTAGCGCGCCCGCAGGGCCGCCGCGCCGACCTCGTGGGGCGTGCCATCGATCGCCTCGCGCACCAACGGCGCCAGCCAGAGCATCGAGTAGGCGCCGGCCTGGCTGGTGAGATGAATGGAGTCGTAGCGAACCAGATTGCGCGCCAGGATCGGGGCCTGGACGGCGGCGCAGTTGGCGTGGACAACCGCCATCTGCGCCACCGCCGAGGAGCGAAAACGGCCCAGCCAAAGCGCGAGCAGCGGCAATAGCACCACCGTCGCGGCCGCCCACGGCACCAGCATGGCACGGGTCGCGATGCCGAGCCCGAGCGCCAAGCCAAGCAGCAGGGCCCAGCGCCAATTCGCCGCGCCGAGCCAGCGCACCGCGGCATAAAGCGCCAGCGCGATCCAAAGCAAGAAAAGGCTCTCGGTGAGCAGGCTGGCGCCGACCACGATCTGGGTTGGGTTGATCGCCGCGAAGATGCCGGCCGGGAGCAACAGGCGCGGATCGATGGCGTGCGCCAAGCGCGCGATGAAGGCCACGGCGAGGGCGCCGAGCGCGGCTTGAGTAAGCGCGGGAAAGAGCGGGTCCATCCCGCCGACAATCGCCTGATGGGCCGCGAGATAGATGACATAGAGCGGCATGCGTTCGGTCTCGGGCATCACGCCGCCGCCGGCCGCCTCGCGCACGAAATCGCCATGGACGACGAAATGCCGCGCCAGCTCGAGGTAAAGCGCCGAATCCTCGACCATTAGCCCTTCGGGTCCGAGCCCGAGATAGAGGCCGAGGACATAGGCCGCGCGCACGGCAAACGCGGCGAGGAACAGGAGCCAAAGCGTTCTTGGCGTGGCGCCGGTCATGGCGGCAGGGCCCAGGCGTTGATGCTGGCGCCGCGGGGGATGCGCGCGGCGAGCGCCGTCGCGTCGAGCGGCAAGGCGCCGCCGCCCGGCTTGCGCAGCAGCCTGTAGCCCGCCTCGCGCAGCAGCGCGATGAACTCCTCGAAGCCTTGCTCGGTAAACGTGTCGGGCGCGAGCTCGGTCACGAGCACGGGCCGAAACCGCCGCAACGTCTCGCGCCCACCCTGGAGGACGCGAAGCTCGTTGCCATCCACGTCGAGCTTGATGAAATCGACCCGCTCGACGTTCCGAGCGGCGAGATAATCGTCGAGCGTTTGCGCCGCCGCGCCCTCGGTCGACATGGCGCGCCCGCCATAGAGGGCATGGCTGTCGGCGGTTGCGGCGACCGGCCAACTGGCATCCAAGGCGGCGTCGAGGCAGTCGTCCGCGTGCGCCGCGAGCATGATCTGCGCGGCCGTGACGCAGGCCGCGAGGTCCGGATTGAGGGTCATATTCGAAATCAGTTTTCGATAAGCGAAATCGGTCGGCTCGAAGGCATAGACCTGGCCTTGCGGGCCGACCAGCCGTGCCAAGGGCAGGCTGTGGGCGCCGATGTTGGCGCCGATGTCGAGCGCAATGTCGCCCGGCTTGACGAGGCGGGCGTAATGTCGCTGCGTCTGGCGCTCGAAGCCACCCAAGAGATAGATGGCGAAATCGATGCCTTCGTCCAAATCGAGGCGCCACATGATCCCGCCGCGCCGCACCGTGATCGGTGCGCCCCGACCCGCGCGACCCGGCGCCAACCTGACGACGGCTCGGGCGACGCGCGCCAGGGCTATTTTCCGACGTGTGGTGAGCATTCGAGTGCGGTCAAAGAGTGCGCTCGGTGAGGGGCATGGTCCGGCATCCTATCCTTCATGTACCAGAATGCGCCAAATGGTCCATATGCGGCCTCGCTATTGCTCGTCCGAGCCCGGAAGCCGTTCCAACATCACGAAAAGTCGGAACGCCATGAACCCTCCGAGCAGCGGCAGCAGCGCGGCCTCGAGCGCCAGCGCCGGCTTGACCGCCCAGGTGGGAATCAGGCTCCAGCGACGAAAACCGCCCGAAAGCGGATAGGCGAACAGGCTGAGCAAGCGGACCTCGCGCACCGCGAGGTCTGGAAAGCGCCGTTCGAAACGAGCCCGCGCGCGGCGGAACAGAATGGTCGGGACGGCTTGGTTTGCGTCATAGGGGTCGCGCGCTGGGTCCGGTGTCGCCTCGGCGAGCGGATCTTGCTTCATGCGCACCGGTTCGGGATGAAACAGGACGTAAAAGATCCGGCTGAGCGGAGTCATTGCCGGCTCCAGCATGATCAGCCGCCCGTGCGGCCGCAGCACGCGGCGCGCCTCGGTAAAAAAGGTCGGCGGCGACTGGATATGGTGCAAGACATCGAGCATGACGATGTTGTCGAAGCTGGAATCCGCGAACGGTAGAGCCTGCGCGTCCGCCACCGCATCCAGCCAAGGCGCGGGCTGGATATCCGTCAGCACGGCAGCGGGCAGATAATGGCGCACGCGCCCCGTGCCGCCACCGATCTCGAGGCTGCGCCCGTGCCGACAGGCCGCGGCCAAGCGTTTGTAATAGTCGCCGTAGATCGCGCGTAGGACCGGTTTTTCTTCCCAAACGGCGCGGTGCGCTGCGAGCCGCGGGTCGCTCATGTCTAGGGCTCCGACGCCGAAATTCGGCCCATGTTATGTGACGAAGGCGACGAAGTTCGGAACCATAAATCTAGAACGCCTTCATCTTGCGGTAGGCGAACGCCACCATCTGCAACAAAAGCAAGCCATGGCGGAAGCGCGAAATTTGCGTCTTGCCGTAGGTCCGCTCGGCGTAGCGGATCGGCACTTCGATGATCTTCAGGTTCAGCTTGGCCGCGCCGAAGATCAAATCGTAATCGCCGAAGGGGTCGAACTCGCCGAAATAGGCCCGGTTTCGGGCGATCATCTGGTAATGCGCCTTGGTCAAGACTTTGGTGCCGCACAGCGTGTCGGTCAGGCGCTGGTTAAGCAGCCACGAAAACATGGCGGCAAAGAAATAATTCCCAAGCACGTTCAAGAAGCGCATGGCGCGCCGCTCCTTGGGGTAGACGAAGCGGGTGCCGTTGATGAACTCGCCCTTGCCGCTGATCAAGGCGCGGTAGAATTTCGGCAACGCCTCCGGCGGCACGGTCAGGTCGGCATCCAGGATCATCAGAATGTCGCCGCGCGCGTGGTGAAACGCCTTATGCACCGCATTCGCCTTGCCGACGCCGTCCTGGGTCAAGACCTTGATGTCGAGGTCGGGCCGCTCGCCGATGACCCGATGAATCTCCTCGAGCGTGCCATCCTTGCTGTGGCCTTCGGCGAAGATGATCTCCATATCGTCGCAAAACCGCGGCAGGCGGTCGATTGCCGGCGCGACGTTGCCGCGCTCGTTGCGGCAGGGAATAACGATAGAGGTGGAGAGCGGCCCGTAGCCAGCGCGTCGCCGCGAGCGGGCGACGAGATAATGACGCACGCACAACCGCCGCACCACCGGCAGCGTCGCCAACGTACGGTTGATCAGGCGGCCCAGGCCAAGCGCCCGCTTGGGCATGAGCTGGCGCCAGTCCCGTCCGATCACGTCGAAGTCGGCGAGCTCGAGAAGACTAGCGATGTCGTCCGGCATCAGACGGTTCTGCGCCGTTTGCGCCATTTTCGCGCCGAACAGCCGGGCGAGACCGAGGATCGGCTCCCACAGCCACGAATAATAGGTGATGACGACGC
>JAUVWK010000213.1 GCA_030604165.1 Alphaproteobacteria bacterium
AGTTCTTCATCCAAGCCTCCTATCAGTTGGAAACTTGAATCACATCATCACGAAAATAGGAATCCCCTAATTGAGTACAGACCCTAGCGCATTTCGTACTCGCGTGGATTTGACGGCGCTGCCGATGCGGCCCTATTCGGCCGCCGCTCTGGCTGAGTCGCGCGCGGCGACTTCCCGCTGCCGCTTGTCCACGGCCTCGGCACCGCCACGGGTCTCGGCGAACAGGGCGAAATCGGCGAACTCCTCGTCGGACGGCGGCGTCAACGCAAGATCCGTGTAGTCCCTGGCCGCTTGCTCGTCATGCCGGATGCGGCGGCGCACCAACCCCATCCGGGCAAGCCAGTAGGCCATCCAGAAGTGATGGCCGATGATCTCCCCCAGGTAGCGCGGATAGAACCGAAACGGGTTTTCCCGCTTCATGGTCGGGCGCCGGTCCGTTCTGAAACGCAGGCGGAAATAGCCGCCGTCCAAAGGATGCACCCGCGCATAGCGGATCGAGAAAAAGAACCAGAGCATGGTGAACATGGTCTTGCCCGCGCTGATGCCGCTGGCCGCCGCGCGGCGCATCACGGTCTCCATGTGCTCGGGCGTGTAGTACCACTCCCAGGCCGACCGGTAAGTGCTCTGCAACTCGTCTCGCGACATCTTCGGGTGCGCGGTGACGGCGTGATTGGTGTCGTACTTGTTCATGTCGGGATCCATCCAGACGCCATTATCGTAGAGCGCCTTGTGATCTTCGGAGCCCGGCAGCGGGGTCAAGATGAAGAATTCGAGAATGTCGACCGGCAGCTCGCGCTTGATGATCTCGATATCGCGCCGAATGGTTTCCTTGGTGTCGTTGGGAAAGCCGATGATGTAGCCGGCCAAGGTGACAATCCGGGCTCGCTTCCATTGCAGCAGCATCTGCCGGTAGTCGGTGATCTTGTTCTGCCGTTTCTTGGCCCCCATCAGGCTGTCCGGATTGATGTTCTCGAGACCGATGAAGGCGCGGCTGACACCGGCCCGCGCCGCCTTGTCGATGAAGCCGTCGATCTTGTGGCAGAGCGTATCGACCTGAATGGTGAAGCTGATCTTCAGACCCTCTTCCTCGCGCAGCTTGATCAACCGGTCGAACAAGGCCTCCCAGTTGCGGTTGCGGGCGAAGTTGTCGTCGGTGACGAAGAACCGCCTGATGTTCTGAGCCAGATTCGCGCGCACAATCCGCTCGAGATCGTCCGGCGTCCGGAACCGGCTCTTGCGTCCCTGCACGTTGATGATGGTACAGAACGAACATTGGTACGGGCAGCCGCGCCCGAGATCGACGCTCGAAATGGCCCCGGCGTAGCGCCGAACATGGTCCTCCGGACACAGCGGAAGCGGCTGGTTCGCCAGCTCGGGCAGCTCTGCCATGTGATTGTAGAGCGGCTTCAACTTGCCCTGCCAAGCGTCGCGTAGAACCTCGTCGAGCCGGCCGTCCTCCGCCTCGCCGGCAAACAGGCCGATGCCGAGCTCTTGGGCCTCGCGCAGCGTCACGTGCATGTCGTCGAGCATGGCAACGCAGCCCGAGACGTGAAAGCCGCCGATGCAAACGGGATAATCCCGCGCCCTGAAGACACGCGCGATATCGAGCGCGCGCGGATACTGGTTCGATTGCACGCCGATGAACGCGATCAGGGCGCGGCCGCCGGTGCGCTCGATCCGCCGCATAATGCGGTCGGGTCGGACCCGGCGGTTGGTCTCGTCGATGAGCTCGATCCGAATATCGACACCCTCGCCCAGCACCTTACGCGCGCGGCAGTCTTCGGCGATGCCGTTGAGGCAGGCCTGCGTGTTGGACGGGATCGCGGAGCGCAGCCATTGGATCGGATAGCCGTCGTCGTCGTAATGCGACGGCTTGATCATCACGATATGAAAGATGCCGGATTCGTCAGACGCCATGGCCCGTGCGCTGTCCTCTTTGCCCCAGATATTTGGGCCCCAGATATTCGGCCGAGCATGATGACCCGAGTGGCGGGAGGAAGATACTCCCATTATTGGCTCGCGCCCCGCCTCGCGTGGAATCGCGGCAGCATGGCGCCAGCCGTTTGCCCCAGGCCAAAGACTTGCTACCGAAGACTTGATATAGGTGGGTGTCCAAGGAGCAGCGAGGAAAGCCCGCGATGGCCATCGACCCATATTATGCGCCGACGCCCGGCGGAGACATCGCCTTCACCGTCGAGGCGCCGACGCTGAAGTTCGGCGTTGGCGCGATCAAGGAGCTGGGCGAGGACGCGAAAGCCCTCGGCATGAGCCGGGTCGCGCTCTACACCGACCCTCGCGTCGCCAAGCTCGAGCATGTCGCGCGCGCCCGCGCCTCTCTCGAGGCCGCGGGCCTCGATGTCGCGGTCTACGACGAGGTCGAGGTCGAGCCGACCGACCGCTCCTTCAAGGCGGCCGCCGCCTTCGCGGTGGAGGGTAAATTCGACGGCTTCGTCTCGGTGGGCGGCGGCTCCACGATGGACACCACCAAGGCCGCCAACCTCTACGCCACCTACCCGGCCGATCTTTTCGCCTATGTCAGCGCGCCGCTCGGCGAGGCCCGACCGGTTCCCGGCCCCTTGAGGCCCCACATCGCCTGCCCCACGACCTTCGGCACGGCAAGCGAGACCACGGCCATCGCGGTCTTCGATATTCTCGAACAAGAGATGAAGACCGCGATCGCGCAGCGCCCGCTGCGGCCCACGCTCGGCATCGTCGATCCCGCCGGGCTGATGACGCTGCCGGTTCAGGTCGTGGCCGCCAACGGCTTCGATGTTTTCAGCCATGCCATCGAATCCTTGACCGCGCGTCCCTTCACGCGGCGGAAGGCGCCGGAAACGCCGGCGCTGCGCCCGCTGTTCCAGGGCGCCAACCCCTATGGCGATATCGCCAGCCTCGAGGCCATCAAGCTGGTGGGCGCCAATATCGAGACCGCGGTCAAGCGGCCGGAGGATCTCGCGGCGCGCGAGGCGCTCGCCTTCTCCGGCATGCTCGCAGGCATCGGTTTCGGCAATACCGGCTGCCACGTGCCGCACGCCATGTCCTACGCGGTGGCCGGCCTGGTGAAGGACTATCGGCCCGAGGGCTGGCCGGACGACCACGCCATGGTGCCGCACGGTACGTCCGTGATCTTGAACGCGCCGGCGGCGTTCCGGTTCACCGGCCCGGCCTGCCCCGAGCGCCATTTGAAGGCCGCGGCAGCCTTGGGCGCGGAAGTGCGCAACCTGCCGCTCGAGCGCGCGGGCGAGGCGCTAGCCGACCAAGTGATTAGCCTCATGCGCGCGACCGGCATGCCCAACGGCTTGCGCGGCGTGGGCTATGGCGAGGGCGATATCGAGGCCTTGACCGAGCGGACCCTGCCCACACGGCGCCTGCTCGACATCTGCCCGCGAGAGGTCGGGCGCGACGACCTGCGCCGGCTGTTCAAGGACGCCATGTCATACTGGTAACGCGATAGCGGCGTTCGCGCCCAAGCTACCGAAACCAGCCTGTGGGGAGAGGAAATCATGACGGTCAAGCTCATTGCCATGACATGCGGTTGGATCAACGGGGATCTCGGCGTTTTTCTGGCCGGCGAAACGGGTCAGATCCGCATCCCGGTCCCCGCCTACTTGATCGAGCACCCCAAGGGCCGCGTGCTGTTCGACACCGGGTTGCATCCCGACACGCAAGGCGATCTGCGGCACCGCGTGGGCTCGCTCGCCGACGCCTTTTCCGTCGTGTTTCGCCCGGGCGAGGAGATCGAGGCGCGTCTCGAAGCGCTCGATATTGCGCCGGAGAGTATCGATTACATCGTCAATTCCCACCTGCATTGGGATCACACCGGCGGCAACGAGCTGATTCCCAACGCCAAGGTCATCATTCAAAAGCGCGAATGGGAAGCCGGTCATGTCGCCGAGTTGATCGAAGCCAACAGCTTCATCCCCGCCAACTACGATCACGGCCACCAGGTCATGCAGATCGACGGCGAGCATGACCTGTTCGGCGACGGCTCCGTGGTGACGGTTCCGACCTACGGCCATACGCCCGGCCACCAGTCGCTCAAGGTCCGGCTGCAATCGGGCGGCGAGGTGGTCATGGCGGCGGACGCCTGCTACATGCGCAAGACCCTCGAAGACCTGCACCTGCCGACCATCCTCTCCGACGCCGAGCAGATGACGGCGTCGCTCATGACGCTGCGCAAGCTGCAGACGGCGGGCGCGCGCATCCTCTTTGGCCACGATCCAGAGTTTTGGCGCAGCGTCCCGCGAGCGCCCTTGGAAATCACCTAGTGGATTGAACCCACTAGAGCGTGTTCCACTGGCGTGGAATCGCACCGCTTCAGCCTGCCCCTTGGGCGGGCCGGCTTTTTTCGAGAGCGTCGTCCAGGGCCGATTCCGGCCTCGGGGACTCCACATAACAATACATAAAATCAGTTACTTAGGACGTATTCTTCGACTCGATATCGGGGCCCTCGTGAATTACCCAAGCTAAAGATATCTAAATCAATCGGTGTAAGTCTTTAGGGGTATTGCGGTGCGAAGCGGTGGCGTGATCGAACCCTGGTGGAGTTGTGCCCGCCAGAACAAGGGGTTGGAGCACCCGCCGCCGGGAGAAGTGAGCGATGAAGAAACGACGTCGCGCGTTCTGTCGACGATTCATCATGGCCGCGTGTGCCAGCGTCTTCCTTTTGGCGGTCTGGTCCACGAACGCGCCGACCGCGGATGACAACGCGGACGCGCGCCAGTTTATTCAGTCGCTCGCCGACCAGTCACTGACGATCATGCGCGACAACGAGACCCTAAGTTTCGACGAGCGGGAGAGTCGGTTTCGGGAGCTCTTCGTCGAGGGTTTCGACTTGAAAGTGATCGCGCGCTTTGTTGTCGGGCGCCACTGGCGCACCGCCTCGGCGACGCAACGAGCCGCCTATATTGACCTATTTCCCGATTATTTCGTACGCATCTATGCCTCGCGCTTTGGCACATTTTCAGGTGAGACCGTCGAGATCGTCGGCACGCGGAAAACGGAACGCAATGATTCCTTCGTCCAGATCCGAGTCAACTCGGACGCTGTCCGTGAGCCGATTCAGCTAAGTTTCCGGGTGCGCAAGGCTAAGGGCAGCTACAAGGTGATCGACGTAATGGTCGAGGGCATCAGCCTGCTCGTCACCCAGCGCGCCGAGTTCACCGCCGTGATCGCCCAAAAAGGCTTCGACGGCTTTCTGGCCGCGCTCCGCGACCGCATGAACGCCTTGCGGCCCGAGAGCGAGCCCGTGCCCGCCACCAGCTCCGGCTAGCACCCTGCTTGGAGCGGCCGGACCGCGATTGGTGTAGCGGCCTCTTCGGAAAGCGGGGCTGTTCTCGTCCGTTGAACCAGCTCCAACAATCCGCGACGGTTAGCCTGGGCGAGAGCCGAGGCCGATCAATCCGGCAAACCGAGCATCTTCAGGTTCCTGGCCATTCGCCCTAGGAACTCGTTCGAAAAGACCAACGCCTGCTTTACCTTCGACGCCGTCAGATCTGGATAGACTTCCATCAGACGCTCGA
>JAUVWK010000516.1 GCA_030604165.1 Alphaproteobacteria bacterium
CGGCCACGGCGATCATCTCGCCCTCGGCGTCGGCGAAGGCGCAGGTGAAGTCGAGCGATTCGTTGAAGATCGTCGAGTACGACGTCTTCATCAGCGTGATGCCCATCTCGCGGCAAATCGACAGCATCGTCGATTCGATGATGTTCATGGTCACCACGTCCACGGCACGGTCCCCCTCAGCGCGGCCCGGCCCGGCCGCCCTTGCATTTGGCGCGCAACGCTCCGATGCCCTCCTGCATGGCGCTCTGCAAGATCCAGGCGTCGCCCGAATAGCAGAGAAAGTCGAAGCCCGCCTTGTACATGGCGATGCCGCTTTTCACGTCGGGCACCAGGCGGCCGAAGGCTTTTTTGTGCTTGCGGCAGGCGCGCCCGACCTTGGCCATGGCCGCTTTGAAATCGGCGTGCTCGAACTGGCCCGCGATGCCGAGCGACGCGCTCAAGTCGAAATGGCCGATCCACAGGCAATCGACGCCGCGCACCGCCGCGATCGCCTCGCAATTGGCGAGCCCGGTCTTGGTCTCGATCTGGGCGAATACGGTGGTGCGCCGGTTGGCGGCGCGCAGCTTGCCCAGCACGGGCCCCGGCGCATAGCGGTCGTGCGCCACCTGCAACGCGACGCCGCGGTGGCCTTGCGGCGGATATTTGACGTGGGCGACGATCTCGCGCGCTTCTTCCGCCGAGCCCACCATCGGCAACATGATGCCCTCGGCGCCCATATCGAGCGCGCGCGCGATATGGTGATAGTTGCGCGAGGGTGTGCGCACGATGGTCGGCAGGTCGGCGGCCTGCATATAGCGCAGCACGCTCTTGATCGTCTCGATGCCGAAGCCGCTGTGCTCCATATCGACCAAGGCGAAGTCGCAGCCCGCCGCCTGGCAAATCTGGCCGATCCCCGGCGTGTTGAACTCGACCAGAAAACTGCCGATCTTGGCGCGGCGCGTGCCGGCCATGGCCTTGAGATTTTGTGGCGCCATCTTGCTGTCGTCTCCCACCCTTGGTTTTTTGTTGTCCGGTTCGCCCTTCGTGCCGCTGAGCGCGGCCGGAGCGCCGGGTTCGCTAGCTTGTCGCCGCCTTACGCTTCCCCTTTTTCCTCGCGTTCGCGGGCCCGCCAATAGAACCGCGCGACCCCCTCCAGGTGCTCGCGCATGGCTTGTTCCGCGCGGTCCGGATGGCGCGCGCGGACCGCCTCGAAGATCGCCGCATGCCAGTCATAGGCCATGCGCTCGACGCCCTTGTTGCGCAGCGACATGGTGCGTTGCCCGGTGAGCCAGGCCACCACCGCCTCGTGAATCGCCATGAACACCGGATTGCGCGGAATTTCGGCGAGCACGTAATGAAACGCCACATCCGTGCGCTCGAACGCGGCGCGGTCGTTAAGCGCCCGCCGGTTGGCTGCCAGCGCCGCCTCGAGCCGCCCGATATCGTCGTCGTCGGCGTGCTCCGCGGCATAACGCGCCAGCCCGACCTCGAAAAACAGCCGTGCCTCCTGAAAGTGCCGCTCGCCCTCGCGGTTGGCCAAGAGATGCCGCGCCGCGCCGTCGAGGCCGTTGAGCAGCGTCTCCGGCGTCGGCTTGGTGACCCGCGCGCGTTCGCCGCTGCTGATCGCCACCAGTCCCATCTTGCGCAGCGAATAAAGCGCCTCGCGCACCGACGGCCGGCCGACGCCGAAGCGCTCCATCATTTCGCGCTCGGAGGGCAGTTGGTCGCCGGGCACGAACTCGCCGGCGTGGATCATGCCTTCGAGGCGCGCCAGCACCTCGTCGGAGAGCCGTCGGCGGGGGATCGGTTCGCGTTCCATGGTCTACCTGTTATACCACCAAATCCGTCCGATCAAAGGCTTTGCGTGGCGTGCGCAGCAAGCCGAGCGGACCCAAGTCCAGAGGACAGCAACGGCGGGAGCGACACCATGGCGAAACTGGCAAACGCAAGACTAGCAGGTAAGGTCGCCGCGATTACCGGCGGCGCGGGCGGCATCGGCGGCGCGGTGGCGCGCCTGTTCGCGGCCGAGGGCGCGGCCGTCGCGGTGCTCGACCTCGAAGCAGCGGGCGCCGAGGCCTTGGCGGCGGAACTCGCCGCGGGCGGCGCCAAGGCCATGGGTGCGGCGCTGGACGTGGCCGACGAGGCTGCGGTCGAGCGGGCCTTCCGCAGCGCGGCCGAGGCGCTCGGCCCGGCCGATATCCTGGTCAACACGGCGGCGATTGCCGGCGCCGGCACGGTCGCGGAGATGGCCGTCGCGGACTGGGACCGCATGATCCGGATCAATTTGCGCGGCCCGTTCCTCTGCGCCCGCGCCGTGCTCCCCGCGATGCGCGAAAAACAGTGGGGCCGGATCATCAATTTCTCGTCCGAGGTCGCCCTGCGCGGCAACGCCGGGCTCAGCCACTACGCCGCCTCCAAGGCGGGCGTCATCGCCTTCGGCAAATGCCTCGCCCACGAGGCCATCGCCGACAACATTACGGTCAACACGCTGGCGCCGGGGCCGACCGATACCGCCATGCTGGCGGGCCTCGACCCGGCCGTGATCGAGACGCTGATCAACGAGCTGATGCCGATCGGCCGCCTCGGGCTACCGGACGAGATCGCGGCGGCGGCGCTGTTCCTGGCCGGCGACGACGGCGCCTTCTGCGTCGGCGCCACGCTCAACGTCAATGGCGGCACGACGATGCAGTGAGTGGCCGCTACGACATGATATC
>JAUVWK010000538.1 GCA_030604165.1 Alphaproteobacteria bacterium
AAGAACTCGGCGCTGATATCTGTCGCGTCGCACAGCGTGACTTCTAGCCCCGGATGACGCTGGGCGCGTTGGATCACGAAGGAATAGGCCTCCGCACCCACGGAGACCGCATGGAACAGCGCCCGAATCGACGGCCCGCCGAGCGCGTCGATGCAATCGTGAGCCGTCTCGATCAACGCGCGGTTTCGGAAGAAGCCGGTCGAACCTATATGGTCGCCGTGATACGCCCTGATGATCATGGGCGGCGAGTGTAGGGTTGCATATCTGATTACTTTGTTAATCGTCGCGCCGTGCGGCACGGGATCTCGCGCGGGCGTTGGTTAACGGCGCCGGAGCGATTCCCCGCGCTCGGAACATCCTCTAAAGTACGGGCCATGGATTTCGAGCTTTCCGACGATCAGCGCGCCTTTCAGAGCCTGGCGCGGGATTTCGCCGACAACGAGATGGCGCCCCACGCCGCCGAGTGGGACGAAACCTGCACCTTTCCGGTGGCGGCGATGCGCAAGGCGGCCGCGCTCGGCTTCGGCGGCATCTATGTGCGCGACGAGGTCGGCGGCTCGGGCCTGACGCGGCTCGACGCGGCGCTGGTCTTCGAGGCGCTGGGCACGGCTTGCGCCTCGACCACCGCCTATATCTCGATCCACAACATGGCGGCCTGGATGATCGACGCCTTCGGCACGGCCGCGCAGCGCCGCCGCTGGCTGCCCGAGCTCACGGCCATGAAGACCTTCGCGAGCTATTGCCTGACCGAGCCGGGCGCGGGCTCCGACGCCGCCGCGCTCAAGACCCGCGCGCGGCGCGACGGCGACGACTATGTGCTGAACGGCACCAAGGCCTTCATCTCGGGCGGCGGGGTAAGCGACGTTTATGTCTGCATGGTGCGCACCGGGGCCGAGGGGCCGGACGGCATCTCCTGCCTGGTGGTGGAGAAGGGCGCGCCGGGCCTCTCCTTCGGCAAGCCGGAAAAGAAGCTGGGCTGGCACAGCCAGCCGACCGCGATGGTGATCTTCGAGGATTGCCGCGTGCCGCTGGCCAACCGCATCGGGCCCGAGGGCGAGGGCTTCAAGATAGCCATGCAGGGGCTCGACGGCGGGCGTATCAATATCGGCGCCTGTTCGCTGGGCGCGGCGCAGGCCTGTTTCGCGCTCGCCCGCGAGCATCTTCTGGTGCGCGAGCAGTTCGGGCGCAAGCTCAAGGAATTCCAGGCGCTGCAATTCAAGCTCGCCGACATGGCGACCGACCTCGAGGCGGCGCGGCTGATGATCTATCGCGCGGCGGCCAAGCTCGACGCCGGCGCCGACGACGCGACCCTGGCCTGCGCCATGGCCAAGCGGCTCGCCACCGATGTCGGCTATCGGGTGTGCGACGATGCCTTGCAACTGTTCGGCGGCTACGGCTATCTGATGGATTATCCGGTGGAACGCTTCCTGCGGGATTTGCGTGTGCACACGATTCTGGAAGGCAGCAACGAGATCATGCGCGTCATCATCGCGCGCCGGCTGTTGCGGGAGTGAGAAAACAAGTGGACGACGATATCGTTTTGGAGCGCAAGGGGTGCATCGGCAGCATCACGCTGAACCGGCCCAAGGCGCTCAATGCGCTGACCCAGGAGATGACGCTCCGGCTCGACGCGAGCCTCATCGAGTGGGCCGACGACGCGGCCGTCCGCGCCGTGGTGATCCGCGGCTCGCGGCGCGCGGACGGCCGCGTGCCGTTTTGCGCCGGCGGCGACATCCGTGTGCTCTATGAGGGGCGCAAGGACCCGACGCGCCGCTTCGCGGTGGAATTCTACGAGCAGGAATACCGCCTCAACACCCGCGTGTTCCGCTATCCCAAGCCCTATGTGGCGCTGATCGACGGCGTCGACATGGGCGGCGGCGTCGGCCTCTCGCTGCTCGGCTCGCACCGGGTGATGAGCGAGCGCACGCTGTTCGCCATGCCCGAGACCGGCATCGGGCTCTTCCCCGATGTTGGCGCCACCCACTTCCTGCCGCGCTGCCCCGGCAAGAGCGGGCTTTATCTCGGCCTGACCGGCGCGCGCATCGGCGCCGCGGATGCCGTCTTTCTCGGCCTCGGCACGCATTTCGTCCCCAGCGACCGGCTCCAGGCCTTGGACGAAACGCTCTTGGCCGCCGCGCTCGCGGGCGACACGGCCGCGACGGTAGACGAGATTCTCACCGGTTGCGTGGCCGACCCGGGCGAGGCGCCGATTGCGGCGCACATGGCGGCGATCGAGCGCTGCTTCGCCGCCGAGTCCGTCGAGGCCATCGTCCGCAACCTCGAGGTCGAGGGCGGCGACTGGGCCGCGGGCGTGCGTGAAGGCCTCGCCACCAAGTCGCCCACCAGCCTCAAGATCACCTTCAAGCAGCTCACCGAATATGGCGCTTTGTCGTTCGAAGACTCGATGAAGCTCGAGTACCGCATCGCGATGCACCGCAACTTCGGGCAGGAGTTTTACGAGGGTATCCGCGCCGTGATCATCGACAAGGACCAGGCGCCCAA
>JAUVWK010000389.1 GCA_030604165.1 Alphaproteobacteria bacterium
CAGGTCGTCGCGCGAGAGATCCTTCACCGAGCCATGTCCGAGCGCGTGGGTGAGCGCGGCGATCTGCCAACGCACGCCTTCCAGGAAGCGGTGAATGTTTTGCGCCTCGATGCTCGGTTTGTAGCGCTTCTCGTGCTCGGGATCCTGGGTGGCGATGCCCACCGGGCAATTGCCGATGTGGCACTGCATGCAGGCGATACAACCGCCGGCGATGATGGTCGTGGTGCCGTAGGCCACCGCGTCGGCGCCCAGGCACAGGGCCTTGACCGCGTCGACGCCATCCTTGATGCCGCCCATCAGCACGATCTGCAGCTGGCCGGCGGCGCCGATCTCCGCGAGCCCGTCCAGCGCCCCGATGATCGCGGCGATGGTCGGAATGCCGACATATTCCATCACCTCCGCGCCGCCCGCTCCGGTCGAGCCCTGCATGCCGTCGAGCTCGACGAAGTCGAAGCCGTCCTTGAAGGCGATCTTGATGTCGTCGCCTATCCGGCCCGCGCCCAGCTTGACGCTCACCGGCAGCCGGTAGCCCGTCGCCTCGCGGAACTCCTCGACCTTGATGAGCAGATCGTCGCCGCCGAGGATATCCGGGTGGCGCGACGGCGAGCGCAGGTCGATGCCCTCGGGAATGCCGCGAATGGCCGCCAGCTCCTTGGTCACCTTGTTGGCCATGAGCTGGCCGCCGAAGCCGGGCTTGGCGCCCTGACTGATATAGATCTCCAGCCCGTTGGCGCGCTTCATGTCGTGGATATTCC
This sequence comes from Alphaproteobacteria bacterium, assembly GCA_030604165.1. Taxonomy (GTDB): domain Bacteria; phylum Pseudomonadota; class Alphaproteobacteria; order UBA828; family UBA828; genus JAUVWK01. The sequence continues at coordinate 756 of JAUVWK010000389.1, forward strand.
AGCCCAGCCGGCCGCCGAGGCACTGGAAGACGAGCTGCGTCGCCGCCTCGCGCTGGGCGTCGCTCATGCCGCCCTCGCCGGTGTTTTCGGCGATGCCCGACATGGTCGAGGCCATGCCGATGGCCATCTTGGTCGAGCGGCTTATGGCGCCGAAGCTCATGGGCGCGATCATCACCGGCATGGAGAGCTCCAACGGCTTGGCGCCATTTTTGCCGCCGATCGAGGTGCGCATCTCGACCTTGGCGACCACCTCGCCGTCCGTGCCGGCCTGCGAGAGGTCTTTACGAAAGGCCAGGTCCGAGAGGTGCGGCAGCGCCCGCGCGCCGCCATAGCCGCGGATACGGTAACGGCCGATCTGCGACTTGATGTAGATGTCTTCCTGGACCTTGGGGTTCCAGTAGTCCGATTCGCCCGAGAAGGTGAAAAACGGGATGCTGCGAATTTGTTGCTCGCTGGTGGCGTAGCGCAGGTTCGTGCCGGCGTTGACCACCTTCTGAAAGCCGCCCTTGAAGGGGATTTCGTAGCGGTCGAGAAATTCGCGGATGCTGTCGATTTCCTCGGCCGCGATATCGCCGAGCTTGGCGGCGGCGCCGAGCGAAAGCACCTTGGCGCCGACATAGATGTCGCCGGCCGCCATGTCCTCGCCCACGCGCTCGCCGGAATCGCCCAAAATGATGATGCGCCCGCCATACATCATGTAACCGGCCATGAAGTTGGCGTTGCCGGCGCAACACAACGTGCCGGCCTTCATCACCTGCCCGGCGCGCGAGCCCATATTGCCGCGCACGACGATGTCGGCGCCCCGGATGGCGAGGCCGGCGATGGCGCTGGCGTTGCCGCCGATCACCACCGAGCCGCGATACATGTTGTCGCCGAGCCCCCAGCCGGCATTGTTGTCGACTTCGAAGCGGGCGCCGTCGGTGAGCCCGGCGCAGAAATATCCGGCCGAGCCGCGCACGCGCACGGTGATCTCGGCGGTCAGCCCGACGCCGATGTGGTGGCGTGCGTCGGGGTTGAGGATCTCGACGTCCTCGCCGCGCTCGCCGGCGGCCCGGATGCGTTCGTTGGCCTCGCGGACCGGAATTTCGCTCAGGTCGATTTGGACCATGTCTCGTAACTCCCGGGGGGCGGCTCCTTGGTATCGAGGGCGTGCCCCGGGAACAGCCGATTGAGCGAAACCTCTTCGGAGGCGATGGCGATCAGGTCGTCGTTCTCGTACAGGATCATCGGCTTGGCGGCCAAGCGATCCTTGGCGTAGCCGATTTCGTCCTTGGTGGAGACCAGGAACGAGAAGGTGCCGTCGAGGTCGTCGATCGAGGTCTTGAGAGCCTCTTTGAGGGCGATGCCTTGCGACAGCTTGTCGGCGAGATAGACCGCGAGCAGTTCGCTGTCGTTATCGGTGCGGAACTCGAAGCCGCGCCGCTCGAGGCGCCGGCGCATTTTCCAATAGTTGGTGATCTGGCCGTTATGGACGATGGCGACGTCGGCAAAGCCGGTGGCCCAAAACGGATGCGCGGCTTCCGGCTTGACGTCGGATTCGGTGGCCAGCCGCACGTGGCCGAGCCCGTGGCTGCCGCTGAAGTCGCGCACGTGGTAGCGCTCGTCCACTTCATGCGCGCCGCCGACATCCTTGATGATTTCCAGGCTCTCGCCGATGGAGAATACCTTGGCGGCGTGCTCCATGGCGTAGGCGAATTGCCGCAGATCGCCGGTGACGCCGACCAAGACCCGGTAATTGTCGCCGATGCGCTCCTCCTCGACGATGGTCGCGCCTTGCTGGTCGAGCGCGGCCTTGATGCGGCCGACGGCGTCTTCCGCCTCCGCGCCCTGGCCGACGAAGAAGCGCAGCTTAAGCTCGCCGCCATGGGCCTCGCCGTAGAGCGCGTAGCCCGTGGAATCGGGGCCACGATGCTGGCAGCCGTCCAGCATTTCGATCAGCGCCTGACCGGTCGAGATGTCGCGCTCGCCGTGTTTGAACATGATGCCGGCTATCCCGCACATGGCACATTCCTTGCTTTTATCGCGCTCGCTCTCGCGAGGTTAGACCCAAATCTAGCGGCATCGGATACCCGGTGCAATGCCTTCAAGAAAGATATATTCCCTTGAGGAATATATGGTTTTCAGAATCTTACGCCAGATTCGGGCGCCCGCCTGGAACTTGCGCTCAAGGGACGAAGATCACCCCGCAATGATAGTCGGTCACCGCGCCGGTGCCGTCGACGATGAAGTTCGAGGTGATCACCCCCGAGGCGCCGGCGAAGCAGCCGGTGCCGCCTTCGACCCGCCAGACGATGCCACCGTGCGTGAAGCCCGGCTCGGCCGCCGGTTCCATCTGCCCGCTGCCGACGGTGTCGAAGCGCAGCACATCGTCGCCGCCGAAGGAGACCGTGCCCCATTCCCGAAACGGCTTGCCGGGTCCGAGCTCGCCGCCGTCGGCGGCAGCCACTTGCGAATTGAACTCGGCGCGCGGCCCGGCGATCTCCTCGACGCGGGCGTCGACGCCGGCCTCGCCGATCTCCGTCGTGATCCGCGCGCAGGGCGCGCCCGATTTGGTGACCCAGATGTTTTCCGAGCCGCCTCGTTGCTCGCCCCGGCCCTTGAATTCCATGACGTACATGATACGGCGCATCGCTCGTCTCCCCGGAGATGATGGTTCTCGCGTTGGGACGATTTGAGCATAGCGGCTGGCTCGGTTTCAATACGTCGTCCGGAGGGCAATACTGGTGCCAGGAACTGGGG
>JAUVWK010000285.1 GCA_030604165.1 Alphaproteobacteria bacterium
CGCGGCCTTACGCGACTCCACGGATTCGTGAATCGCTCGAAGGGTCGCGTCTTTTTCTTCGCTCGAATGTTGCATGCGCTCGAGCTGCTCCTTGAACCGTTCACACGGGTCGCGCTCGTCCACGCGGGCGGTAAACCAGACGAAATCGAACGGCAATTCCCCGTTGTCATGGTGAGCGGCAGCGCTCGCCGGCTCCGGTGTGTCGGCCGCGACCTCGAGAAAAGCCAGGCTGAGCACGGCCGCGCCCGGGCTTCGCTGGCGGATGCGCGCCGGAACGCCGCGGTCGGTGCGGGCATGGCCGGCACCGGCGATCAACACGGCGTCGGCATGGCGGAGCAGGCTGTTGGCCATCTGGGCGTCGCGGGCGTGCTGCGCGAGCACCATGCCGGCGAGATGCTCTTCCGGCGCGTAGCCGCAATGGGCCGCGCGAATCTCCTCTTCCCGCGAGGCGCGCTCGGCCGCCGACATCGGCGTATCGAGGTCGAGCCGGGCCACCAGCGCGGGATCGAGCGCGCCAATACCGTCACGCGCAAGCTGGCGCACGGTGGCGGGCGCGAGGTTGGCCGCCAGCAGTGGCAGTCGGGCGCCCAGCGCTACCTCGGCGATGGGCCGATAGATGGCCCAATCCGGCCACCCCGATTCAGCCCAGCCGACGGCCTCGGCGACGCCGTCGACGTCGCCCGGCGCGCGCGCCAGCTGTGCCGCGAGCGCCTCTGCCTGGTCCAGGGCGATCATCTCGAGGGCCACCGCCGGCCGCCCGCCCGTTGCCACGAGACCCTCGATCAGCCGGGCCTGGAAGCGATGATGATCCGGGTTGTCGTGGGTCTCGCCCAGCACGACGTACTGCGCGGCGGCAAGGTGCCGGAGCAGGGTCGCCTCGTCGATGTAACGGCCGGCGGCTTTGTCCCAAATCCGCCCGGTGAGCGGATGGTCGCGGCCAAATTCGGCTTGCCGCGGTTGCTCCGTGCCGTGGGGGGCCGCGCAAGCACTCAGGGCGGCGAGCAGCAACCAGGTGCCGAGCCAGCGAGAGCAGCGTCGGAGAGCGGTTCGCTCATACATGCGCATCATGCGCTATAGGTAATAAACGATCAGGCACGCGCCCAGAAGAACCAAGACCCAAAGCACGGCCTGTCCCGTCGACCAGGCCCGGGCCAGGAGGCCGTCCGGTCCGTGATGACGGTAGAGGCCATCGCACAGGGTGCGTGCGCCGCGCGCCGCCAAGGCCTCAAAGGCGGCGGTGACGGCGTCCGCGCCCCGCGCCGCTTGGGTCGCCAAGGCGAGGCCCAAGCGGCGGTAAAGCCAATCCACGTCGAGGTTGAGCCCGCGCAGCTCGGGCTGGTAGCGCCCCGATAGATTCAGCCAAGCGAAGGCGAGCGCCGCGAACAACAGCAGTTGCACCTGGGCGATCACATGGCTGGCGCCATAGGGCACGTAGCCCACCTCGAAGGGCAGCAGGCTGTAGAGGATCGCCGGATAGGAGCCGATGAAAATACAGAGCGCCGCGGCCAAGCTCATGGCCACCAGCATGTTAAGCGGCGGCTCGCGGGTGCGAATACCGGAATCGTGGGCGAAAAAGGCGAAGTAGGGGATCTTGATGCCGGCATGGTGAAACACGCCGGCCGAGGCGAACAGCAACAGCAGCCAGACGATCCAGTAACCCTCCTCGGCGGCCGAGGCCATCACCATCGACTTGCTGACGAAACCGCTGAACAGGGGGAAGGCCGAAATCGAGGCGGCGCCGACGATACAGAGGCCGGTGGTCGCCGGCATGGTCTTGTAAAGCCCGCCCAGCTCGGAGCCGTTGATCTTGCCGGTCTGAAACAGCACGGCGCCCATCGACATCATCAACAGCCCCTTGAAGATGACGTCGTTGAAGGCATGGGAGACCGCGCCGTTGAGCGCGAGCTCGGTGCCGATGCCGATGCCCACCACCATGAAGCCGATCTGGTTGATCATGCTGTAGGCCAGCACGCGGCGCAGGTCGTTTTCGATCACCGCGTAGAAGATGGGAAACACGGTCATGGCGGTGCCGATGTAAATCAGCGCCTCGGTGCCCGGAAAAGCGCGCGCCAGGCAGTAGACCGCCACCTTGGTGGTGAAGGCGCTGAGGAACACGGTGCCGGTCGGCGTGGCCTCGGGGTAGGCGTCGATGAGCCAGGAATGGACCAGCGGAAAGGCGCATTTGATGCCGAAGGCGATGAAGATCAGGGTCGTGGCCAAGGTGCCGAGGCCGAGATAGCCGAACGCCGCCGAGCCGGTTTGCTCGATATGCACCAACGCGCCCGCCAACAGAAACAGGCCCGAGACGATCTGAACCACCAGATAGCGCAGGCCCGCGGCGGTCGCCCGGGGGCTTCGCCGGGCCCAGATCAGCGACACCGACGCCACCGCCATCACCTCCCAAAAGATGAACAGCGGGATGAGGTCGCCGGCGAAGACCGCGCCCAGCGCGCCGCCGGCATAGAGATAGGCGCCGACCTGTTGCCAGCGGTCGCGCACATGCAAGGCGAAGATCGAGGCCAAGAACGCGGCGATGTGAAACAGGATGCCGAACAAGAAGCCGAGGCGGTCGGCGCGGACCAGCTCGAGGCGATAATCGAACAGCGTCACCGCGAAGCCGGGGCCGTCGGCGATGGCCCAGAGATTGAGCCCGCCCAAGAGCGGCAGCAGAATCGTCAGGCCCTGGCGCAGGCGGAAGGAAGGCAGCAGCGCGATCAGGGCCGCGCCGACGATGAAGATCAGGGCGGGGGGAAGACTAGTCGTCATAATAGTCTTCCTTGCGCATCAGCAGCTTGCGCAGCTCCTTCGCCACCAGCACCAGGGCGACGCAGCCGACGAAGCCGAAAAAGCCGTAGAAGCCGAACCAACCCTCCCAGGAAAACTCGACGTGCCTCTCGTAGGCCAAATCGAGCAGCAGGACGACGACGCAGAGGCCGAGGAAGACGCGCACCAGCAAGACCACGTTCTTGCGGCTATCGAGCCAGGAAGGCTTTTTCATGGCCCGCGCCTCACCGCGTCGTCAGAGGTTGCAGCAGCTCGAACAAGAACTGCGGATAGAAAAACAAGACCACCGTGCCGAGCGCGCTGATAGTGAGCGCGACGACGCAAAGCAGCGGCGCCTCGGCGATTTTGCCCCCGGCGCTGGGGGCGGCTTTGGAGCCGCCAAAGGGAAAGAAGGCGCGCGCAACGATGGGCAGGAAATACAGGGCATTGAGCACCGAGCTTGCCAACAGAATGGCGAGCACGACGTAGTGGCCGCTCGAGAGCGAGCCAAGCACCAAATACCACTTGCTCCAGGCGCCGCCCAAGGGCGGCAGGCCGATCAGACTGAGCGCGCCAAGCGTGAAGGCCGCCATGGTCCATGGCATGCGCCGGCCGATGCCGTCGAGCTCGCTCACCTTGGTGAAATTCGTCGCCGTGGCGATGGCGCCGGCGCAGAAAAACAACGTGATCTTGCCGAAGGCGTGGATCGCGATGTGCATGGTGCCGCCGAGCACGGCGTAGCTGTTGGCCAGCGCCACGCCGATCACGACATAGGAGAGCTGGCTGACGGTGGAGTAGGCGAGGCGAAGTTTTAGATTATCCTGGCGCAGCGCGATCACCGAGGCGATCAGAATGGTCGCGCCGGCGACATAGACGAGCCAGTCGGAGCCCACGAGGCCCCGCAAGGTGTCGAGGCCGAAGATATAGATGAGGATCTTGGCCACCGTGAAGACGCCGGCTTTGACCACGGCGACGGCATGGAGCAGCGCGCTGACCGGCACCGGCGCCACCATGGCGGCGGGCAGCCAGCGGTGGAACGGCACCAGCGCCGCCTTGCCCACCCCGAAAACGTAGAGCACCAGCAAGACGGCCATGGTCGCCTCCGACACGCGGCCGTCGAGAATGCCGCCGGCGCGGAAATCCAGCGTGCCGACCTCGACCCAGGTCCAAAGAATGGCCAGCAGCTGCAACCCGATGGAGGTGGAGAGCAGGATGCCGAGATAGATGCGCCCGGCGCGGCGTGCCGCCGGGCTGCCGGAGTGGGTCACCAGGGGATAGGTCGAAAGTGTCAAGGCCTCGTAAAACAAGAACAAAGTGAACATGTTGGCGGCGAAGGCGACGCCGATGCTGCTCGCCAAGGCAAGCGCGAAACAGGCGTAAAAGCGGGTTAGGTGGCGCTCTTTGTTGGCGCGCAGATAGCCGATCGTATAGATCGTGGTGACGATCCAGAGGAACGAGGCGGTGAGGCCGAACAGTATGCCCAGCGGCTCCACCTCGAAGGCGAGGTCGAGGCCCGGTAGGACCTCGATGAGCGAGACCGCCGGCCGCCCGCCGGCGAGGACGCGCGGGGTGAGCGCCGCCACGAAGCCGCACAACGCCATGGCCGCGCCGAGCGAGACGAGCTCGCGCTGCAAGGCGCGGCGGCGCGAGAGCCAGATCAGGGCGGCGCCGGCGAGCGGCGTGGCGAGGGCGAGCAGGATGAGGGCGGCGTCGCTCACCGGGCGCTCTCC
>JAUVWK010000309.1 GCA_030604165.1 Alphaproteobacteria bacterium
GCCGCCGCCGCGCGCGTTGTCGGCGCGGCGCGCGGCCTCGTCGGGGCGAGCGAGCAGCGCGGCCACGCTGCGCCGCAAGGTCTCGCCGTCGGTTACGGTCTCGAGCGCGTCGGCGCGCTCCAGCGCGGCGCGGATTTCGCTGAAGTTCTCCATGTGCGGGCCGGCGATCAGCGCGCAATCGAGCTGCGCCGGCTCGAGCGGATTGTGCCCGCCGAGCGGCACCAGCGAGCCGCCGACGAAGACGATCGGCGCGAGCCTGTAGAACAGGCCAAGCTCGCCCAAGGTATCGGCGAGATAGATATCGGTCTCTGGACCGATCGGTTCGCCCCGCGACCGTCTGGCGACACGCAACCCGGCGCCCTCGAGCAACGCGGCGACGTCGCCGCCGCGTTCGGGATGGCGCGGTACGAGGATCGTAAGCAGTGTCGGCTGCGCCAGCTTGAGCGCGGCGTGCGTGGCGGCGACGGGCGCTTCCTCGCCCGCATGCGTGCTGGCCGCCAGCCAAAGCGGCCGCGTGCCCACCATGCGCGCCAGCGCCGCCAGCGCCGCCGGCTCGCCCGGCGGTGGCGGGGCGTCGTATTTGAGGTTTCCGGCGACCGCGACATTCGCTGCCCCGAGCACCCGAAAACGCTCCGCCTCGGCCGGCGTGAGGGCGAGGATTTTTCGAAAACAGCCCAACAGCGGGCCGATCAGGCGCGGCATGCGCCGCCACCGGGCATAGGAGCGCGGCGACAGGCGGGCATTGAGCAGCAGCATGGGCACGCCCCGCGCCGCGGTCTCCAACACCAGGTTGGGCCACAGTTCCGATTCGACCCAAAGCGCGAGATCGGGCCGCCAATGGCCTAAGAAGCGGCGCACCGGGCCGGGTCGGTCGATCGGCACATATTGATGCACGACGCTGCCCGGCAGGCGCTCGGCGACGAGTTGGGCCGAGGTTCGAGTGCCTGAGGTGATCAGGATATTGAGCCCAGGCGCCTGCGCCTCGAGCCGCTCGACCAAGGGCTGGAGCGAAAGCGTTTCGCCGACGCTCGCGGCGTGAGCCCAAAGCAGCACGCCCTCGGGTCGCGCGCGCTCGGTCCGGCCCAAGCGCTCGAGAAAGCGCGTCGGGTCTTCCTTGCCGCGCCGTCTGCGCCGCGCGAGATAGGCGTGGATCGCGGGGCCCGCGAGTTGACTGAAGGCCCGATAAAGCGCGGGCGTCGCGAGCGCGCCGATCATGAGGCGGCGGCCCGCGCCGCGTCCGCGCGCGCCTCGGCGGGGGCGGGGTCGGGTTCGATCGGCTCGACGCCGACCATGCGGTCGGCTTGCGCGGTCAGCGCGATCAGGCGTTCCTCCAAGGTGTGCCGGGCCTCTTCCTGCGCCGCCTCGTCGGCATCCGGCGCCACGCAAATCGGCTCGTCCCACAAATAGACGCCGCGGCTGAACGGCAGCGCGATGACAAAGCGATCCCAGCTGTTGGCCAGGCGTCGGCGCGAGGTGGCGTAGGTGGCGGGCAGGATGGGCGCGCCGGAGAGCCGCGCCAACGCGATGATGCCCGGTTGCACCCGCATGCGCGGGCCGCGCGGTCCGTCCGGCGTGATGCCGACATAGCTGCCGGCCCGCAGTTCCCTGACCAACATGCGCAACGCCGCCGAGCCGCCGCGCGAGCTGGACCCCCGAATGGTCTCGATGCCGAAGTGCCGCACGGTCTCGGCAATCATCTCGCCGTCCCGGTGACGCGAGACCATGACCTTGACCGGCAAGTCGCGCCGCCAGCCGACGGGCGCCATCAGCAGGCGGTTGTGCCAGAACGCCACGATGAAGGGTTTTCCTTCGCGCAAATAGGGCTCGGTATGTTCCGCGCCGAGCACCCGCCAACGCCCGGTCTTATGGACCAGTCGAATGTAGTAGGCGGCGGTCCGGTAGAGCAGCGCCCGGAGCGCGCGGCTCTCGGTTATGCGCCTGGCGCGGCCCACGCTCAGCCCTGTGCGCGGGCTTCCGTCCGCGCCGGTTGCGCGGCCTCGTCCGCAGCGGTTTCTTCGGCGAGGGATTCGGTGGCGAGCGGTTTGGCGGCGAATTGCAGCGCGTGCAGCTTGGCGTAGGCGCCGCCCCGCGCCAACAGCGCGCTGTGGTTGCCGGATTCGGTGACCCGCCCGCCCTCGACCACCTGAATCAGGTCGGCCTCTTGCACCGTCGACAGCCGGTGCGCGATGACCAGGGTCGTGCGATCTCGCATGAGCGTGCTCAGCGCCCGCTGCACCTGTCGTTCCGACTCGCTGTCGAGCGCGGATGTCGCCTCGTCGAGCAACAGGATGGGCGCATCCTTGAGCATGGCGCGGGCGATCGATAGGCGCTGGCGTTGCCCGCCCGAGAGCCTGACGCCGCGCTCGCCGATCATCGTGTCGTAGCCGCCGGGCAGGCCCGTGATGAAATCGTGGGCGCCCGCCGCCTTGGCCGCCGCGACGATCTCGGCCTCGCTCGCCGCCAGCCGCCCATAGGCGATGTTGGCGCGCACGCTATCGTCGAACAACACCGCTTCCTGGCTGACCAACGCGATGGCGCGGCGCACGCTTTCCAGGGTCGCCGCGCGCACATCGACGCCGTCGATGGTGAGCGATCCGGCGCCCACGTCGTAGAAGCGCGGAATCAGGTTGAGGATGGTCGATTTGCCCCCTCCCGACGGGCCCACCAGCGCCACCGTTTGTCCGGCGCCGATCTCCAGCGAGACGTCGTGTAGAACCGGTTCGCCGGCGTGGTATGAGAACGAGACCCGATCGAAGCGGATGGCGCCGCGCGTCACCGTCAGCGGGACGGCGCCGGGTCCGTCGGCCACGCCGGGCTCGGTGTCGAGGACCTCGAAGACCCGCTGGCTGGCGGCGAGCCCCTCTTGCAGATTGGTGTTTAAATTGGCCAAGGCCTTGAGCGGTTGGTAGGCCAGCAGCATGGCGGTGACGAAGGCGAAGAACTCACCCGGTGTGATCCCGCCGCCGATCACCTGCCAACCGCCATAGAGCACGATCACCGCCACGAAGACGCCGCCCAGCGTTTCCATGATCGGCGCCGACGCGGCGCGGGTGCGCATCGCCTTGAAGACCAGTTGAAAGACGCGTTCGATCAGCGCGGTCGTGCGCTCCGCCTCGTAGGCCTCCATGTTATAGGCCTTGACGTGGCGCGCGCCTTGAAAGGTCTCGTTGATACGCGCCGTGAAGTGCCCGAGCTCGATCAGCGCGCTGCCCGAGACCTTGCGCATGCGCCGGCCGATGCGAATGATCGGAAAGACCGCGACCGGAAACACCACGAAGGCGAGCAGCGCCAGCCGCCAGTCCTTCTCGAACATCACGGCGACCAGGAAGGCAAGGGTCAAACTGTCCTTGACCAGCCCCGTCAGTGCGTTGGCCACGGCGTTGCGCATCAGGTTGATGTCGTTGGTGAGCCGAGAGATCAGCTTGCCCGACGCGGTGTCGTGGAAGAACGCCAAATCGAGGCGCAGCATGTGACCGAACACCTTGGTCTGCAAATCGGCGATGATGCGTTGGCCGACGAAGGCCATGATCACGGCTTGGCCGTAGGTGGCCGCGCCCTTGGCCAGGGCGATCGCCAAAATCGCCGCCGGCACCAGGATCAGGAGCGTGCGGTCCTTTTCGATGAAGATCTGGTCCAGCACCGGCTCCATCATGTAGGCGAGCGCCGCCGTCGCGGCGGCGGCGACGGCCATGCACAGCACCGCCACCACGAGCCGGCTGACATAGGGCCTGACGTGGTCGCGCACCAAACGCGCAAGCAGCACCCACGTGCTCATGGGCAATGTGGATTCGACTATGCCGGACATCGCTTCAGCAACCGCAGGTGCGGCCTTGGTTGCAGGGGTTGCGGGGCGGCCACTCTGGGCCGAACCATAGCACGGGCCTTGCGCGCGGGCCAATCGCGCCCCCCCTGGGCCGGCGGGGTTTCACGCGCCTGAATGAGAGTGGGCACTAAGCCGCGAGCTCGCTGAGCCGGGCAGCCAACGCATCGTGCAGGACACCGTTGCTGGCCAGGCTATCGGCATGCTGGGTCTCCACCTGGTTGTAGCGCAAGCGCGCTCCGTTAAGCGCGGTGAAGCGGCCGCCGGCCTCGCGCACCAGCAGGTCCCCGGCGGCGATGTCCCAGTCGCTTTTCGGCCACAGCGTTGCGGTCGCGTCGTAGCGACCCGCCGCCACCAGCGCCAGCTTGTAGGCGATCGAGCTCATGGGCTGCACGGTAGCCGCGTCGGTCCGCTTGGTCCAAGCGGCGCTGCGGTATTCTGTGCGGCTTACAAGCAGGCGTGCGGCAGGCGCATCCGTGGTCGCGCTTACCGCCATGGCAGCGCCGTTCAAAA
>JAUVWK010000113.1 GCA_030604165.1 Alphaproteobacteria bacterium
AGCTCGGCATAGGCGCCCGGCATGCCCTTGACGCCGCCGACGCAACCGTAGACCTCGTCGCCGGGGCTGAAATCGCCGGCGCCCGTGCCGACCGCGAGCACGGTGCCGGCGATATCGCAGCCGAGCACCGCCGGCAGCGCGGGCGCGATCGGCGGGCCGGCGCGCCGGAGCTTGTAGTCCACGGGATTGAGGCTCGCGGCCTGAACCCGGACCAGAACCTCGCCGGGGCCCGCCTCCGGGTCCGGCAACGTCGCCGCCTCGAACACCTCCGGGCCGCCAAACGAGCGGATAATCTGCGCCTTCATGTTTGCCTCTCCTCTTTTGTTGGCCTTGGCTCAATCGCGGCCCCGACGTGCCGCATGCTCCTGATACTTACCGTCGGTACACGCAAGGTTCAACTGCGCAGCACCCACTGGCCCGCGCGCGGAATCGCGCCATGCTGGATCGCGCTCCCCACTGTCGTTAGCATCGTCGCGATGGAGCGTAGCGGGATGGCGCGCATGTCAGACGCCAAGCAAGAGCGCATCGGCCTGCACCGGCTGACGGTGCGCTTTCGCGACATCGAGCTGGAGGCCCGCTACCGCGCCGGCCGCGCGCCAGGCGATCTGCGGCAGGCGCGCGTCGCCCTCCTGGTCGGCGCGCTCGTCAATCTCGGCTTCGCACCGCTCGATTATCTGGTTCTCTCCGAAAACCTTCTTTTGGCCCTGGTCTTGCGCGTCGCCATCGCGACGCCGGTATTCCTCGCGATGTTGGGGCTCTCCTTCCTCGATTTTTTCAAAACCCGGATGGAAATCCTGGTCGGTTTTGCGATCTTCGCGTTCACGCTTCTCTATGCGGCCATGAATGCCGTCTCCGACCCTCCCGACGTCTATCTTTCCGGTTTTGTCCTCGTCATCCTGTTTCTGCCGATCTTTTTGCCGGTGGGGTTCGTGGCGGCCTCCGCCATTGCCTGGTCGAGCACGATCCTCTTCGCCGTGCTGATCCCCCTCACCCGGACCATCGATCTTGGCGCGTTGCTCACGGTCTATGCGCAGTTCCTGGCCGCCAATTTCATCGGCCTGTTCGCGCTCTATTGGATGGAGCGCTTGCGGCGCCAGGAATTCGTAACCATGCAAGCCATCGAGGCCGAGCGCAGCCGCCACCACGAGCTCCTCGCTCGGGTCCTGCCACGCAGCGTCGTGGCGCGGCTGGAGCGCGGCGAGCGCGACATCGCCGATCATTTCGCCGAGTCCACGGTGCTGTTTGCCGACATCGTCGGCTTCACCGAATTGTCGGCGCGCCATGCGCCCGCTGAGATCGTGGCCTTCTTGAACCGGGTTTTCGGCCGCTTCGACGCGCTTGTCGAACGTCATGGCGTCGAAAAAATCAAGACCATCGGCGACGCCTACATGGTCGCCGGCGGGCTACCCACGGCGCGCCCCGACCATTGCGAGGCGGTCGCGGCGCTGGCGCTCGACATGATGGCGGCGGCAGCCCTGTTGCGCGCCCCCGGCGACACGCCCTTGCGCATCCGCATCGGCATTCACGCGGGCCCGTTGATTGCCGGTGTGATCGGCGAAAGCCGCTTCGTCTACGATCTTTGGGGCGACACGGTGAACACGGCGAGCCGCATGGAAAGCCTCGGCCAAGCGAACCGCATCCAAGTCAGCGAGGCAGTCTATCGTCGCCTGCACGCCAGCTACAGCTTCGAACCCCACGGCGAAATCGAGGTCAAGGGCAAGGGTGTCATGAAAACCTGGTACCTGACCGGGCGCAGGCCCGCGGTTGGGGATTGATGACGATGAATCCGACGCATGGCCGGTATTTTCCCCCGCCGTTGACAAGTCGGCGATTTGGGGCAAGTTGAGATTGACGTAGGGTCGCCCTTGCGCCCTACGCACCCCGAACCACATCGGCAGAGGAGGTTTCATGTTGCGCAAAATCGGACTGGTCGGCGTGCTCACTTTACTTACGGCCCTTACGGCGGGTTGCGCTCAGCTTCTGTATGGCCCGAGTAACGACTTCGTCTTTCTCGGCGAAAGCAACATCACCGGCGAGGAGGCCGCCCAAGAAGCCAATTTGATCGTGCAAAACGCCAACGCCGCCGGATGCCGCGGTGTTTCAGTCGGCGGCTATGCGGCGACGAATGCCGATCCGCCGCAGCTCGTCTACGGCGTGCCGGTGATGGTCAGCTGTCCTCAGGGCGTTGTCCTGCTGCCCAACGGCGCCCTGCAGCCGTAAGACCGCAGAGGCTCGCCTTATGATATTCGACACGCGTTACCGCTCCTGGAGTCTGCGCGGCCCGCTGCGCGACATTCGGTCTTCCCCGGGTACCGGCAAGAACCCTTAGACCGCGCTCAGCGACTCGGACAGGGCGATGACAGGCAATTTGGCGAAGGGGTCAGTGCCGCTCGCGGCAAACGGTTGTGGCTGCCCGGTAAGAATCGGCCCGCGGGCGCGACCGCGCCGCTTCTAATAGACGATCGAGATCTCGGTCTCGCTATTGTCGTCCCGCACTTCGACCGCCGCGTCGTCGAAGCTCGGCGGGCCGAGCACGGCCGCCGCGTCGTTGCTGAAGCCGTAACCCTCGGTCGGCAAACCGAGAAAATTCGTGTCGAAACTGCTGTTGCCGTTTTCGTCGTGGTAAGCGGCGACGGCATAGTCCCCGGGCGGGAGGTTATCGAAGGTAGCGGTAAGCGTACCGGGTTGCGCCTCTATCACCCGCGAGGCCAATTCCACCGAGAACGAAGAGAAACTGGCCTCGGTCGCATAGAGCGCGAGCTTGATTTCGCCGTCTTCGCTTCTGACGTCTTGCACCGTCACGGTCAGCGTCGCGGCCTGCGCCACGGAGCCCAGAGCCATAACGCCGAGCGCAAACAAAGCGGCGAAGAGCCGCGCGCCTACCCGTTTGGGCAAAGTCGTTCTGGCGCCGGGGTTGGAATTGCTTGCGCAATCAACCCGGCTTCGGTTGGCGTTTCCCGTCATCGATCCTGCTTTCGCACATGGCGTTGCGAAGGTTGTTTATTGATACAGCGCTGGGGCTAAAGATTGGTGAAAAGCGCGCTCACGAGATCGCGAGGCGCGCCGGCGGCGGCCACCTGGAGAGGTCGAGATTGAAGGGCGTCAGCCCGCGCCGTCTCTCGGCCGCACTTGGCGGTAAAGGCTTAGCGGACCGGCGTGATTCGACCCAGGCGGGACATACCCCAAGAGCAACCAGTGTTGCAACACTTTCGCCGGCGCGCCGGTAAATTTTTTCGAAGCTGTGACTACTTCACCACTGCTTAACCAAACAAGGCCGCAGAGCGGATTTCGTTCAAGTTGCACCGGCTCGCACGTGGGGAATACCCTACTCGTCCAGCTTGTCCATGCCGCTATAGGTCTCGAGGTTGCCGTCGATATTGATGGCCTGGCCCGAGATATGGCGGCCCTGCTCCGAGCAGAGATAGACCACCATGTCGGCGATCTCCTGCTCGGTGACGCCGGTGCGCATGGAGATGCGGCCGAGCACGATCTGCTGCATTTCCTCGTAGGACCGGCCCGAGGCCTCGGCCTTGGCCGTGAGCACGCGCCGGGCGCGGTCATTGAGCACATAACCGGGCAAAATCGCGTTGACGCTGATGTTCGCCGGCCCCAGCTCCATGGCCAGCGTGTCGCTGAAGCCGATCACCGCGCGCTTGGCGGTGGCATAGGGCAAGCGCAGCGGAAAGGCGAGCCGCCCGGCGGTGGAGGAGATGTTGACGATGGCGCCGCGCCCCGCCTCTTTCATCAGCGGCACGGCGCGGCGGACGCAATAAAACGGGCCGTCGACGTCGACGGCGAGCGTGCGCCGCCACTCCTCCGGCGTCACCGCCTCGACCCGCGCCGTCGGCCCCGCGATGCCGGCGTTGTTGACCAGGATATCGACCCCCCCCATGGCCTCGGCCGCCGCGTCGAACAGGCGGTCGACGACCCCCGCCTCCGCCACGTCGGCCACCAGCGAGCCGATCTCTGAGCTGGTCTTGGTGAGCTCGTCGAGCCCGTCGGCGACGACGTCGCAAACGAACACCCGCGCGCCGTTCTGCAGCAGCGTCTCGGCGATGACCCGCCCGATGCCGGAGCCGGCGGCCGTGACCACCGCGCGCCGCCCGTTGCAATTGACCTCCATGAGCCCCTCCCGTGTTCGAGTCCGGCATCTAGGTTAACGGCGGCGCCGGCGTTTGCCGAGGGGGATTGCCAGGACCGGGCCATTCGGGCAAAAGATAGGCCAGTCGAGCAAAGGTGGACAGCGCATGGAGACTTGCGATTTTCTCGTCATCGGCGCCGGCATGGCGGGCGCCTCGGCGGGCTACGAGCTGGCGGCGCACGGCAAGGTGATCGTGGTCGAGCGCGAGGACGTGCCGGGCTATCACTCGACCGGCCGTTCGGCCGCCGTGTTCACCGAAGCCTATGGCAATCGCGCGGTGCGCGGGCTCACGGTGGCGAGCCGCGCTTTCCATGAAGCGCCACCCGACGGCTTCAGCGAAACCGCCCTGCTCTCGCCGCGCGGCGTTCTATTTATCGGCCGCGAAGACCAGGCGGGCTCGCTCGACGCCCACTACGAGAGCGCCCATGCCCTGGTACCGAGCATCTGTCGGGTCGCGGCCGAGGAAGCATGCCGCCAGGTGCCGGTGCTCAGGCCCGGCTATGTCGCGGGCGCGGTGTGCGAGCCCGACGCCATGGACCTCGACGTCAACGCCCTGCACCAGGGTTATCTGCGGGGCTTGCGCGCCCGCGGCGGCAAGTTGCTTACCGATGCCGAGCTCGTCGGCTTGGCCCGCGAGGGTGGCGTCTGGCACGCCGACACCAAGGCCGGCGCGTTCCAGGCGCCGCTGCTGATCAATGCCGCCGGCGCCTGGTGCGACGTGATCGGCGAGTTGGCCGGCGCCGCGCTCCTCGGCCTGGTGCCCAAGCGCCGCACCGCTTTCATCTTCGATGCGCCCGACGGCGTCGATCCCGAGCGCTGGCCGATCGTCGTCGACGTCGACGAAGAGTTCTTCCTCAGGCCCGACGCCGGCCGCCTGATGGCCTCGCCGGCGGACGAGACGCCGGTGCCGCCTTGCGACGTGCAACCCGAGGAGATCGACATCGCCATCGCCGCCGACCGCATCATGAAGGCGACGACACTCGAGATCCGGCGTATTGCGACCAAATGGGCGGGGCTCAGGAGCTTTGTCGCGGACAAGACCCTGGTGGCCGGCTTCGATGGCCAGGCGGAAGGCTTTTTCTGGGTCGCCGGTCAGGGCGGTTACGGCATCCAGACCGCGCCGGCCATGGGCCAGGTGACGGCCGCGCTGGCGACCGGCGGGGCCTTCCCCGTCCACGTCGCCGCCGCCGGCGTCAAGCCGGCCGACCTCGACCCGGCCCGCCTGCGCGCTTGATGGTCCTCATTCCACAACCGGCTCGCTGATCACCACGACCTTGCCCTCGCGCACGGCATGGAAGAAGCAATTCGGCCGGTTGGTGTGGCAGGCCGGCCCGCTCTGTTCGACCAGCAGCAGCACGGCGTCGTCGTCGCAATCGTAGCGAAACTCGACCAGGCGCTGGACATGGCCTGAGCTTTCGCCCTTGCGCCAGAGGCTTTGCCGCGAGCGCGACCAGTAGCAGACGCGCCCGCTCGCCAGCGTCTCGCGGATCGCTTCGGCATTCATCCAGGCCAGCATCAGCACCGCGCCGGTTCCGTGCTGCTGGGCGATGGCCGGCACCAGACCGGCCTCGTTGAAGCGCAACGCGGCGATGACCTTGTCCGCGGCGGCGGCTGCATCCGTCATATGGCTGCCACTCCGGTTCGAATTGTCTCGATGGACGGGCCGCGAGCCTAGCGCTCGGGGGCTGCGGAATCAACGCGCCGGCGGCCCGCGCGCAACGCCGCCACCAAGCCGGTCGCGGCGACGCCCACAAGGAACAAGGCCAGCGCCGCTACCACCACCGAGGGGCCGGACGGCGTGTCCCATTCGAGCGAGGCGAAGAGGCCCGCGACCACCGCCAGGGCGCCGATCAAGGCGCCGAGCCCGGCCATCTGCTCGGGCGTGCGCGCGAAGCGCCGCGCCGTCGCCGCCGGGATGATCAGCAACGAGGTGATCAGCAGCACGCCGATAATCTTCATGGCGAGCGCGATGGTGAGCGCGATCAACAGCATGAACAGCACGCGGACAAGTCCGACCCGAACCCCTTCGGCGCGCGCCAATTCCTCGTGCACGGTGAGCGCCAGCAAGGGGCGCCAGATGAGCGCGAGCAGCGCCAACACCGCCGCGCCCCCGGCATAGATCCAGATCAGATCGCGCTCCGTCACGGCGAGGATGTCGCCGAAGAGATAGCTCATGAGATCGAGACGCAGCGCCTCGACGAAGCTCATCGTCACCAGCCCGAGCGACAAGGCGCCGTGCGCCATGATGCCGAGCAAGGTGTCGGTCGCCAGGCCGCGTTGGTTTTGCAACAGCAGCAGCACCACGGCCAGCGCCACGCAGGTGGCGATGATGCCAATATTGAGATCGATGCCGAGGACGACGCCGAGCGCCACGCCGAGCAAGGCGCTGTGGGCCAGGGAATCGCCGAAATAGGCCATGCGCCGCCAGACCACGAAGCAGCCCAAGGGCCCGGCGATGGCGGCCACGCCGATGCCGCCGAGCAAGGCCCGCACCAGGAAATCGTCGAACAAGGCTAGTCCGCGCCTTTCGCCGCGCTGTTGTCTCTCACGGCGCTCTTGCCCTCGGTTGGCAACGGCAAGACCTCGCCCGCGAGGCCGTGGGCGTGGCCGTGGCTGTGCTGATAAACCGCCAGGTCCTCGGCCGCGCGCGGCCCGAACAGGGCCAGATATTCGGGATGGCGGCTCACCGTCTCGGGCCGCCCGGAGCAGCAGATATGACCGTTCAGACAAAGTACCCGGTCGGTCGCGCCCATCACCAGATGAAGATCGTGCGAGACGATCAGCACGCCGCAGCCGCGCTCGCCACGCAGCCGCCCGATCAAATGAAACATCTCGATCTGGCCCTGAAAATCCACCTGCTGCGCCGGCTCGTCCAGGATCAAGAGATCGGGATCGCGCAGCAACGCCCGCGCCAGCAGGACACGCTGCAACTCGCCGCCCGAGAGCGTGTGCAAGGGCTGATCCAACGCCGCCACCATGCCGACCTCAGCGAGCGTGGCGGCGATCTTGGCGCGCGGCGCGCGGCGCCCCAGGCGCAAAAAGCGCCCGACGGAGAGCGGCAGGATCTGCTCGATCGCGAGGCGCTGCGGCATATAGCCGACCACCAGGCCCGGCGCCCGGCGCACGCTGCCGCGTTCCGCCGGCAGCAGCCCCAAAAGGGCGCGCAACAGCGTCGTCTTGCCGGCCCCCTTGGGCCCCAGCAGACTGACGGTCTCGCCGCGCCCGACCGCGAACGAGACGTTGTCGACCACGCGCCGCCCGCCGAGCCGCACACTGAGCGCCTCCGCCGCGATCAGAGCGCCGTTAACCGGCTCCACAGCGACGCTCATCGGCATCGCGGACAGAGGCCGTGGGCCTCGATACTTTGGCGGTTGACGACGAAGCCGGCCGCCGCCGCGCGATCGATCACCGCCGCGCGAAGCGCCGGCTCGTCCAGCTCGCTCACCGTCAGGCAGGATTCGCAGATGAAGAGTTGCGCGCTGTGCGGCCCCTCCGCCAGGGTGCAGCCGACATAGGCGTTCAGGCTGTCGATACGATGCACCAGGCCGTGCGCCATGAGAAAGTCGAGCGCGCGATACACGGTCGGCGGCTTGGCCGCCGCGTGCGCGGCGCCGAGCTGGGCGAGGATGTCGTAAGCCTTGACCGCCTTGTGACTGCGCCAAACCAGCTCGAGCACCCAGCGGCGCAGCTTGGTCAACCGCGCGCCACGTTCCGCGCAGCGCCGCGCCGCGCGGTCCAGGGCGTCGCGCACGCATTGCTCGTGATCGTGCCGCGCGCCGTAAAACGATGGCG
>JAUVWK010000034.1 GCA_030604165.1 Alphaproteobacteria bacterium
GACCGATGCGCCGCATGGGCTCGCCACCCGGCGGCTCCACCCGCACCACGTCGGCGCCGAGGTCGGCCAGGATCAGGCTGGCATAGGGCCCCGGCACATATTGGCTGAGGTCGAGAACGCGCAAGCCCTGCAAAAACGGAAATGGCACCGGCCGCTCCCTAATCGTTGTGGCGGCGCCCGGCCGGGAGGGGAAGCGGGCTGGAGCCGGTTGAACGGAACCCGCCCTAGCGCGCCCTCAGTTGACCAGCTCGGGAACCTTGCGCCCGCCCTTGCGCTTGCCCTTGCGCCGCGGCCCCTTGCGCGGCGGCGCGAGCTCGGGCTTCGGGTAGTCGAAGCTGAAGCCGTCGCCGGCCCGGTCGACCAGCACCCGGCCGCCCTTGGCGAGGCGGCCGAACAAGAGCTCGTCGGCCAGCGGCTTCTTGATGTTCTCTTGAATTACCCGGGCGAGCGGCCGCGCGCCGAACACCATGTCGTAGCCCTTGTCGGCGAGCCAGGCGCGCGCCGCCTGGCTCAGTTCGATGGTGACGTCGCGGTCGGCCAATTGCTCTTCGAGCTCGATGATGAACTTATCCACCACCCGCGCGACCACCGCGGGCGGCAGGCTTTTGAAGCCGATGATCGCGTCGAGCCGATTGCGGAACTCCGGTGTGAACATGCGCTTGATCGCTTCGTCGTCGTCGCCGACGCGGTCCTCGCGGGCGAAACCGATGGCCGCCTTGGCGAGGTCGGCGGCGCCCGCGTTGGTGGTCATGGTCAGCACCACATTACGGAAATCCACGATCTTGCCGTTGTGGTCGGTGAGTTTGCCGTAGTCCATCACCTGCAGCAGGATATTGAACAGGTCGGGATGCGCCTTCTCGATCTCGTCCAACAGCAAGACCGCGTGCGGGTGCTGGTCGATGGCGTCGGTGAGCAGCCCGCCCTGGTCGAACCCGACATAGCCGGGCGGCGCGCCGATCAAGCGCGACACCGAATGGCGCTCCATATATTCGGACATGTCGAAGCGGATCAGCTCGATGCCGAGCGTATGGGCGAGCTGACGCGCCACCTCGGTTTTGCCGACGCCGGTGGGGCCGGAGAACAGATAGCTGCCGATCGGCTTTTCCGGCTCGCGCAACCCCGCGCGCGACAGCTTGATGGCGGTGGCGACCGCCTTGATGGCGTCGTCCTGGCCGAACACCACCGTCTTGAGGTCGCGCTCGAGATTTTGCAGCGCCACCTTGTCGCCGCGGCTGACGCTCTTGGGCGGGATGCGCGCGATCTTGGAGACAATGCCCTCGATGTCGCGCACCGAAATGACCTTGCGCCGCTTGGATTCGGGCTTCAGCATCTGCGCCGCGCCGACCTCGTCGATCACGTCGATGGCCTTGTCGGGCAGCTTGCGGTCGTTGATATGACGGCTGGCCAGGTCCACCGCCGCCCTGATCGCCTCGGCCGTATAGCGCACGCCGTGATGGGCCTCGTAATAGGGCTTGAGCCCGCGCAGGATCTTGACCGCGTCCTCCACCGTCGGCTCGTTGATATCGATTTTCTGGAAGCGGCGCACCAGCGCCCGGTCTTTCTCGAAGTAGTTGCGGTAATCCTTGTAGGTGGTCGAGCCGATGCAGCGCAGCGTGCCGCTTTGCAGCGCCGGCTTGAGCAGGTTGGAGGCGTCCATGGCGCCGCCACTGGTGGCGCCCGCGCCGATCACCGTGTGGATCTCGTCGATGAACAGAATCGCGCTGTCGTGGGCTTCGATCTCAGCCAGCACCGCCTTGACGCGTTCCTCGAAATCGCCGCGATAGCGCGTGCCCGCAAGCAGTGCGCCCAAATCGAGCGAGAAGATAACGGCGCTCTTCAGGACATCGGGTACCTCGTCGTGCACGATGCGGCGCGCCAGGCCCTCGGCGATGGCCGTCTTGCCGACCCCCGGCTCGCCGACATAAAGCGGGTTGTTCTTGGTGCGCCGGCAGAGCACCTGGATGGTGCGTTCGATCTCGGCGTCGCGGCCGATCAGCGGATCGATCTTGCCCGCTTCGGCCTTGGCGTTGAGGTCGACACAGTAGGCGGCCAGCGCTTCCTCGCCATCCTTGACGATGTTCTCGGTCGCCGCGGCGTCGTCGACGCCGGGACTCGTGCCGCCGCCCGAATGATCCGGCACCTTGGCGATGCGGTGCGAGATGTAGTTCACCGCGTCATAGCGCGACATGTCCTGTTCTTGCAGGAAATAGACGGCATGGGATTCGCGCTCGGAAAACAGCGCCACCAGCACGTTGGCACCGGTCACCTCGGTGTGCCCGGAGGACTGGACGTGCAAGACGGCGCGTTGGATCACGCGCTGAAAGCCGGTGGTCGGCTTGGCCTCGTTCGGCGCTTCGGCCACGATCGACTCCAACTCGGTGTCGACATAACTGGCGAGGTCGCCGCGCAGTTTGTCCAGATCCACGCCGCAGGCCTTGAGCACGGCGACGGCATCGGTATCGGCGGTTAGCGCTAGCAACAGGTGTTCCAGCGTGGCGAACTCGTGCCGCCGTTCCGAGGCTAGTGTCAGCGCCTGATGCAAGCTTTTTTCCAATGTAGGCGACAACATGTTGGCGCTCCGTCTAGTCCTTTTCCATGGTGCACTGTAGCGGATGCTCGTTGCGTCGCGAGAAATCGATGACTTGGTTGACCTTGGTCTCGGCCACCTCATAGCTGTATACGCCGCACACGCCAACGCCCCTGCGATGGACGTGCAACATAACCGTCGTGGCCTCCTCTTGGCTCTTGCCGAAAAATCGCATCAAGATAACAACCACGAATTCCATCGGCGTATAGTCATCGTTCAACAGCAACACCTTGTACATCGCTGGTTTCTTGGTCTCGGCCTTGGTCTTGGTGACAACGCCCGTATTCAAGTCGGGGTCGCCGGGACCGGTGGGTTTGCGATGGTCGCTCATCGTCGGGACGATCGCTTGACGCATGATGGAATGCCGATCATATCACAGCTCTGCCCAGGGCAAGGCCTTGAGACGGCGCACCGCCGCCGCTAAGCTCGACCGCCCGCGCGCAGAGAACGGTCACTCATCCGACAATTTCTATTTCGGAAAAGAAAAAACCGATTTCGATGGCGGCGTTCTCGGGCGAATCCGAGCCATGCACAGAATTGGCCTCGACCGATTCGCCGAAATCGGCGCGAATGGTGCCGGCATCGGCATTGGCCGGGTTGGTCGCGCCCATGATTTCGCGGTTGCGGACCACTGCGTTTTCGCCTTCCAGCACCTGCACCACGATCGGACCCGAAATCATGTAGTTGCACAGATCCTCATAAAACGCCCGCTCCTTATGGATCGCGTAGAAGCGCCGCGCCTGATCCAATTCGAGCCGCAGGCGTTTCTGGGCCACGATTCTAAGGCTCGAGTCCTCGAACCGGGCATTGATCGCCCCGGTGAGATTTCGACGCGTGGCGTCGGGCTTGATGATCGAGAGGGTCCGTTCCGTCGCCATGGCTACACTCCGGCGTTTCAGGCTGGCGCTTTATAGATGGTTCGCCCGGCGCGGACAACCAGGGCCGTAATCCAGCACGTTTCGAGATTGACCTGCTCAGGCCCGCCGCTCCCACCTGCCGTCGGCGCTCTGCTCGAAATAGCTTACGGCAACGCCCTGGTCCTTGCGCGCCGCCCAGCGTTGCCGCGCGGCTTTGAGCGTCTCCGTGTCGGTACCGTCGAAAATATCGAGACAGCGCTGAAACGCCGTCATCATGGCGGGCTCGCCGCCGTCCACCACGACCAATATATCCGCGCCGTTGGGGTTTTCCTCGGCGGCGGTCAGGTAGATCGGTTGCCGTTCGGGGCGGCCGTCGCGGGCGCTGCCGTGCGGCATGAACGCATTGGGGTCGCCACTCCAGAGCGCGGCGTTCAGCGCTTCGATGCGCT
This sequence comes from Alphaproteobacteria bacterium, assembly GCA_030604165.1. GTDB lineage: Bacteria > Pseudomonadota > Alphaproteobacteria > UBA828 > UBA828 > JAUVWK01. Next base: position 3,894 of record JAUVWK010000034.1, read on the forward strand.
CCTCCGAGGCGCCGAGCACCACGGCCCGATGGCCACTGCCCAACACCTTTTCGAGCAGCTTCGGCAAGGCGCGTTCGAGCGGCATGGTGCGCAACTGATAGAAGGCGACCTCGGTCATGCGGCGCGCTCGCCCGCCTCACGCCTCGTAATGATCGGCGACCAGCCGATCGAGCAACCGAACGCCGAACCCCGAGGCGCCTTTCGGCACCACCGCGGTATGGTTCCGTTTCATCCAGGCCATGCCCGCGATATCCAAATGCGCCCACGGCACTTCGTCGACGAAGCGTTGCAGGAACTGCGCGGCGGTGACGCTGCCGGCCTCGCGGCCCTTGCCGACATTTTTCATGTCGGCAATCTCGGAATTGACGTCTTTGTCGTAGAGCTCGTCCAGCGGCAAGCGCCACAGGCGCTCGCCCACGGCCTTGCCGGCGCCGATCAAGCGTTCGGTCAACGCATCGTCGTTGCTGAACAGACCCGCCTGGAAGGTGCCGAGGCTGATGATGACGGCGCCGGTCAAGGTCGCCAAGTCGATCATGAATTTGGGCTTGAAGGTGGCCTGCGTATACCACAGCGCGTCGGCCAGCACGAGGCGGCCCTCGGCGTCGGTGTTGATGACCTCGATGGTTTGCCCCGACATCGAGGTCACGACGTCGCCCGGGCGTTGCGCGGTGCCCGACGGCATGTTTTCGACCAGGCCGACGACGCCCACCGCGTTCAGCCGCGCCTTGCGGCCCGCGAGCGCCTTCATCAGACCGATCACCGTGCCGGCGCCCGCCATGTCGTATTTCATCTCCTCCATGCCGGCTGAGGGCTTGATCGATATGCCGCCGGTATCGAAGGTCATGCCCTTGCCCACGAACGCCACGGGCTGCTGGTCGGCGCCGTCCGGCGCACCGTTCCAGCGCATGATCGCAAGATAGGACTCCCGCGCGCTTCCCTGGCCAACGCCGAGCAGCGAATGCATGCCGAGGGCGGCCATCTTCCCCTCATCGAGAATCTCGATATCGACGCCGCTCTCGGCCAGCGCGCGGATATCCTCGACGATGGCGGCCGGGTATTTCACGTTGCTCGGCTCGGAGACCAGATCGCGGGACAAGAACACGCCGTCGGCCACCTTGTCCCGTGGCGCATAGGCTTTGGCCGCGGCGTCTGTCTGGGCGCACATGATCGTTAGCCCCTCGAGCGTGGGCTTATCCTCGGCCTTTTCCTTGGTCCGGTATTTGTCGAAACGGTAGCCGCGCAAGCGTGCGCCGAGCGCGATCTCGGCGGCCATCTCGACGGCGCTCAGCGGACAGGCGTCGAGCGCGTCGACAATGATCGCCGCGCTGGCTTCGCCGGCGCGATTGAGCGCGCCGACCACGGTGCCGCCCAGTGTGCCCATTTGCAACGCGTCGATTTCTTCGACCTTGCCGAGCCCGACAAGCAACACCTGGTTTGCCGAAAGACCCTGGGGCGCGACGATGGCAAGCACTTGATTCTTCTTGCCCTTGAAGCGCCCCATGGCCGCCGCGCGGCTAACCGCGCCGCCGCTTAGGTCGTCGAGCTGCTTGGCGCTCGGCGAAAGCGCGCGCTCCGCCAGAACCCCGACCACGACCGTTCCCTGGGTGGGCACCGAAATTTTGGAAAACTCGATTTTCATTGCTGCCTCGTCACTGTATGCCTGGTCACTGTATGCTTGGTCACTGTATACAAGGTCGATTGGCGCGCGACGATCGCTCGAACGGCGCCCGAACCTATACCCGATCAGCGCCTCGCTGGTGAAGTCCATATCGCAGCATTTGCACTCTATTCGGCTTCACCGGCGCGCCGTTATAATAGGACCATGCAGCGTTATCAGCGCTACATCCTGCGCCAACTCGTCGGGCCCTTCCTATTCATCACCTTCGGCCTGACCGCTGTCATATGGCTGACGCAGTCGCTACGCTTTATCGACCTGATCGTAAACAAGGGGCTGTCGCTGAGCGCCTTCGTTTATTTGAGCATGCTCCTGTTGCCCTCCTTCCTTGGCGTGATTTTGCCGGTGTCCTTGTTTTGCGCGATTTTGTTCGCCTATAACAGACTGACCATGGACAGCGAACTGATTTCGCTGCGCACCGTGGGCTTGAGCCCCTGGGCCCTGGCGGGGCCTGCGCTGCTGCTCGCGGCTATCGTCACCGTGGTCGTCTATGCGATCAACATGTATTTCGTGCCGACCAGTTTTCGCGAGTTCAAGGATCGGCAATTCGTGATTCGCAGCGACTACTCGTCTGTGCTGTTGCAGGAAGGCGTGTTCACCTCGCTGATCGACGACGTTACGGTCTATGTTCGGGCCCGCAAAAGCAACGGCGAGCTGCTCGGCATCCTGGTGTACGACAGCCGCATCGCGGCGCAGCCCGTGACCATGATGGCGGAGCGAGGCGCCTTGGTGCAGACCGATCGAGGCCCCCGGTTCGTCCTCGTGAACGGCAACCGCCAGGAAATCAATCAGGAAGACGGTCAGTTGTCGCTGCTTTATTTCGAACGCTACGCGCTGGATCTCGGTCACTTTACGGAAAGCCCGAAAAACCGCTGGCGCGAACCGCGCGAGCGCTATCTACACGAGCTGCTGAATCCCGGCCCGGGTCACGACGACCAGCGCAACAAAAACAAGTTTTGGGCGGAGGCCCACCGACGCATCGCCACCCCGCTCCACGCCATCGGCCTGACGATCATCGCCATGGCCACGCTGCTCGCCGGCCCCTTGAACCGACGCGGTCAATGGCGCCGCATTCTGATTGGCATCGGGGTCGCCTTCCTGTTCGAAGCGGTCGGGCTGGGGTTGATCAATGTGGTCGTCAAGACGCCGAGCCTGATGCCGCTCATGTATCTCAACATTGTCGCCGCGATCGGCGGCGGCCTGTACGTGCTGGTGCGAAGGCCGCGCCGGAGACCCGACGCGGCGGCGCAAAGCGCCGTCGAGGCGCGCAACTAGTGGATAGAATCCACTAGCGGTTCGTCCAGCGAATACCACGGAGTCAAGCCGAACGTTCGAGCATGCGTATATCGTCCACCTTATCGCTCTACGTGAGTCGCCAGTTCTCGATCAGCTTCGGCGCGGTCTTCCTGGCGTTCGTGGCGACGATCTTCATTTTCGATTCGGTCGAGCTGATGCGCCGCGGCGCCGGCGTCGGCAAGGAGCTCGCCACGTTCGACGTCCTGCTCCAGATGGCGTTGCTGCGCATCCCCTTCATGGCGCAAAAGGTGCTGCCCTTCGCCGCGCTGATCGGCGGTATCATGACGTTTACCCGCATGACGCGCACCCACGAGCTCGTCGTGACCCGCAGCGCCGGGGTCTCCGTGTGGCAGTTTCTGCTTCCCCCCTTGATCGTCGCGCTGCTGATCGGGGCGTTTGCGGTCACCGTATTCAATCCGCTCGCCGCCGCGCTGGTCGCACGTTACGAATTGATGGACGCCAAATATTTGCGCGGTAAGTCGAGCCTACTCGCGTTATCGTCCTCGGGCATTTGGTTGCGCCAAGCCGATGCCAATGGACAGTCGGTGATTCACGCCCAGCGTTTGAGCCCGGAAGACCTGACGCTGCACGAGGTCATCATTTTTCTGTATCGCGGCGAGGACCGCTTCGTCGGCCGCATCGATGCCAAGCGGGCAACGCTCGCCGAGGGCCGCTGGGACCTCAAGGAAGCGGTGCTGACCGGACCGGATCGACCAGCGGAGTTTAAGGCGAACCATTCACTCAAGACCGATCTTTCGTTCGATCAGATCCAAGACAGCTTCGCGCCGCCCGAGACCATCTCGTTTTGGGCCCTGCCCGGATTCATCAAGGTGCTCGAAGGCTCCGGCTTCTCCGCGGTCAGATACCGGCTGCATTGGCATTCGGTGCTGTCGGGGCCGCTCCTGCTGTGCGCCATGGTGCTGGTCGCCGCGACATTCTCGCTGCGCCTGACGCGCCGCGGCGGCACCTGGCTTCTGGTCGTGGTTGGTGTGCTCACCGGTTTCGTCCTTTACTTCGTCTCGGACCTCGTGCTCGCGCTCGGACTGAGCGGCAAGATTCCGCCGGTTCTGGCCGCTTGGACGCCGGCCGGAATATTCTCTCTGGTCGGCGTCGCCAGCCTGTTTCACCTCGAGGACGGTTAGCGCCGCATGGCCGGTCTTCGCGTCTGGAGCGTCCTCGTGACCCTGCTCCTATGGCTCAACGCGAGCGCCGCCGCGGCTCAAACCATCGTGCGCGAGCCGGAGCTGGGCGATACGGGACTCCCCGTCATCCTAAAGGCCGATCAGATCATCCACGACGACGAGCTCGGAACCGTCGTCGCCTCCGGTCACGTCGAGATCGCGCAGGGCGACCGCGTTTTGCTGGCGGACACGGTCTCCTACAACCAGCGGAGCGAGGTGGTGACCGCCTCGGGCAACGTGACCTTGCTGGAGCCCAGCGGCGATGTCCTGTTCGCGGATTATATGAAGCTTTCAGACCAAATGAAGGAAGGCGTGATCCGTCAACTGCGGGTTCGGATGAGCGACGATTCGCGCATGGCGGCCAACTGGGCGCTTCGCACTGGCGGCAATCGCACAGAAATGAGCAAGGCAGTCTATTCGCCGTGTCAGCTCTGCCCGCTGCATCCGGAGCGGCCGCCGCTGTGGCAGATCAAGGCGGCCAAGGTGGTGCACGACCAGGAGGCGCGCGATATCGCTTATTACGATGCTTGGCTGGAGATGTTCGGCGTCCCGGTGGTCTACATGCCCTATTTCGAGCATCCCGACCCCACGGTGCAGCGCCGCAGCGGATTGCTGGCGCCTAGCTACGGCAGCTCGTCCACGCTCGGTATCATGCTCACCACGCCCTACTACTTCAACATCGCGCCGCACCGAGACGCCACGTTTTCACCGATGTTCACGACCAAGGAGGGGGTCGTGCTCGGCGGCGAATATCGCGAAGACACGGGCAACGGCCAATTGGAGCTTAGCGGTAGCCTGACGAGGCCCGATCGCCGAGACGACGACGGCAATTTGACGGGTGGCAAGGCCTTTCGCGGCCATGTCTTCGGCCGGGGAAAATTTACGCTCGACCCAATCTGGCGCTGGGGCTTCGATTTGGAACGGGCGACGGACGACACCTATCTGAGCCGCTACCGCATTACATCGAAAGACACCTTGACCATTCATCCCTACGTCGAGGGCTTCAACCGGCGCAGCTACGCCGCCGGAAACGCCTATCTCTTCCAAGGCCTGAAGGCGGACGACGATGCGGATACGACGCCCGTGATCGCGCCTCTCCTCGATGGAAACTTTATCAGCGAACCCAATAGTTTAGGCGCCTACTTCTCGCTCAACGCGAACTTCATGGCGTTGCAACGCAAGGAAGGCCCCGACAGCCGCCGCGTGTCGGTCGAGGGCGGCTGGCACCTGCCCTACATCAGTGACGCGGGCGAAGTTTACCGGCTCTCGCTGTCGCTGCGCAGCGATCTCTATCATGTCAACAATGTCATGCGACCCGATCTGCCCGCCGGACCCACGGAGCGCGGCCTGACGGGGCGCCTGCACCCCGAACTGTTGCTGGAGTGGCGCTACCCGCTGGTCGCGCGCATCGGAAACATCCGCTACCTGTTCGAACCCGTCGTGCAAGGTCTCGCCAGCCCATATGGCGGCAATCCCGCCGAAATCCCCAACGAGGACAGCCAGGACTTCGAGTTCGATGACAGCAACCTGCTCAGCGCGAACCGCTTCACCGGCCTCGACCGGGTCGAAGGCGGCCAGCGGATAAATTACGGGGTGCGGCTCGGCTTTTATGGCAGTAGCGGCGGCCGCACAACGGCCTTGCTCGGCCAAAGCGCGCGCCTTAGGGAAGACGATACCTTCAACGAGGGGAGTGGCTTGGAGGACAATCTCTCCGACTATGTCGGCCACGTGAATGTTTCGCCCACAGAGTATTTCGACCTCGCCTATCGTTTTCGCATCGACCACGAGACCTTCGAAGCACGGCGCAACGAAATCGACGCGGCGATGGGCCCCGACTTTCTGCGCGCCAGCGTGGGCTATATCCTGCTCGAAGACCAAATATCCAGCGGCGATACCACGGTCTTCGCCAACCGCGAGGAATTGCGCGCCAGCGCGACCGCCAGTTTTGCCAGCTATTGGCGCCTCTCCGCCTCGGCCCGGCGTGACCTCACTGGTGCCGGCGGCACGATCAACGCCGGCGGCTCGCTGGTTTACGAGGACGAATGCTTCTTGTTTTCCTCGAGCCTGATCCGGGATTTCACGCGCGATCGCGATGTGGGCCCCGAAACCAACATCATGTTCTCGATCAAGTTCAAACACTTGGGCTAGCGCGTCGGTCTAGCCGCGGTTGCGTGGCGATTTTGGTTTCAGGGCGTCCCCCTGCTCGCTATAAGTCGTGCGGTGCCATGACGATGCCCACACCTATTCTGGTCCGCCGCCTGTTGTACGGAGCTGTTGCCGCCCTGGCACTGCTGCTGGCTGTCGCACCGCGCCACGATCATGCGGCGCAAGGCCAAGAGGTCATGCGCATCGCCGCGGTGGTGAACGACCAGGTGATTTCGATTTACGACCTGGCAGCGCGTATCGAAGTCGTGATCGCCTCCTCCGGCCTAACCGACAGCCCGGCGCTCAGACGGCAACTCGCGCCGCAAGTGCTCCGAGCGCTGGTGAACGAACTCCTGCAACGCCAGGAAGCCGAGCGGCTGGAGATCACGATCAGCGACGAGGAAATGGCTCGGGCGATCGCCCAGGTCGAACGGCAAAACAAACTCCAGCCCGGCGATTTGGAGAAATTTATTCAGGCCCGGCGGCTCGACCGCAAGTCGGTGCTCGACCAAATCAGCGCCGAAATCTTCTGGACCAAGGTGATCAGGCGGCGCATGGGCGGAACCATCAGCGTCGGCGAGGACGAAATCGACGAGGCGCTGGCCCGGCTGGAAGCCAATAAGGGACGCCCCGAATATCGCGTCGCGGAAATCTTCTTGGCGGTCGATGCGCCGGAGCGAGAAGCCGAGGTTCGTCGAACCGCGGACAATCTGGTTACGCAGTTGCGCGCCGGGGCGAGGTTCGCGGCAATCGCCCAACAATTTTCGCAAAGCGCCACGTCGGCCGTCGGCGGCGACATTGGCTGGCTCGTGGCGGGGCAGTTGCTGAAGGAAATCGACCAGGCCCTGATCAAACTCGAGCCCGGCCAAATCTCGGATGCGATCCGCACCTTCGAGGGTTTCTATGTCGTCACCCTGCTCGACCGGCGCACGGCCCTGACGGCCAACCCACTGGACACACTGGTGCACCTGGCGCAAATCGTCGTGACGCCAGGCGCCGGCGAGCCACGCGAACCCTTCGAACAGCTCAACGCGCTGCGCCGCGAGGTCGAGGGCTGCCCGGCTTTGCTGAACCGCGCCAAGGAGATCGCCTCGCCCCTGTCGGGCGACCTCGGCACAGTGCGGCTCGGAGACCTGCCCACGGATATTCGCGACGCGGTCAAGGATCTGACGGCCGGACAGACCAGTCAGCCCTTGTCTTTCGAGCAAGGGGTACGAACCTTCATGGTCTGCGATCGGACGGAAGCCGAGGTGGCGCTGCCGGATCGGTCCTTGATCCGCCAGGATATCGGCAGTCGCCGCATGGAATTGCTCGCGCGGCGGTATTTGCGCGATCTGCGTCGGTCTTCGTTCGTGGACTTTCGCCTCTGAGCAGGGCGCCCCACCGACCGCCTTGCACCCCCCGCCATGCACCCCCCCGACAACCTCCCGAGCCTGAAGCAGATTATCGGTCAATACGGCCTGAGGGCGCGCAAATCCCTGGGCCAGCATTTTCTGCTGGATACGAGCCTATGCGAAAGAATCGCGCAGGCCGCGGGCCCGATGAGCGACGCGGATGTGCTCGAGGTCGGCCCGGGACCCGGCGGCTTGACCCGCGCGCTCCTCACCGCCGGTGCGCGTCGCGTCGTCGCGGTCGAGCGCGATTGGCGCTGTTTCGAAGCGCTCGATTCGCTCGTCGCCGCGTTCCCGGACCGGCTTCGCGTCATCGAGGCTGACGCGCTGACGATCGATGACGGGGCGCTGCTCGCGGCCCCGGCCATGGTCGTCGCCAACCTGCCCTACAATATCGGCACCGCGCTGCTGCTCAAATGGCTCGAGGCGCCCGGCCGCTTCCGCAGCTTGACGTTGATGTTTCAAAAAGAGGTGGCGGCGCGGCTCACGGCGTCGCCCGGGACCAAGGACTTTGGGCGCCTGTCGATCCGGACCCAGTGGTTGTGCGAAACCCGCCGCCTGTTCGACGTCAACCCGAAGGCCTTCACGCCACCGCCAAAGGTGGTGTCGACGGTGGTTCAGCTCGTGCCTCGCGCCGAGCCACGCTATCCGGCCGACGCCGATGCGCTCACGCGCGTCACGGCCGCGGCGTTCGGCCAGCGGCGCAAGATGCTGCGCGCGGCCCTGAAAAAGCTGACCGGCGAGCCCGAAACCCTGCTTCTGGCCGCCGGAATCGATCCGACGGCGCGCGCCGAGACCCTCACGATCGAGCAGTTTTGCGCCCTCGCCCGCGCGCTGACGGCGCTGGAAAGGTAATCCCAAGCCGGGCCGATTTTGCTTGCCTTTCCCCGCCACTTGCCGTTATCTCCGCCCCCGCCATGAACGCGCACTCTCATATCCGACGACGACGGGTCACCGGGCTTTTGTCGACCTGACGCGCCGCGACGCTTGCGGGCGGCGCGTCCTGCGTCGCTACCTGTGAACCGCAAGCGGATGACCGAGAGTTCAACGTGATGATCGAGATTTCCCCGGAAGGGCCCGAAAACGGCCCCCAGATCGAACGCCTTTTGGATATGGCCTTCGGCGCCGATCGGCAGGCGCGGCCCTCCTACCGGCTGCGCGAGGCCGCTGCCCCCCTTGAGACGCTTTGCTTTGTGGCCCGTGACGACGGCGCGTTGTGCGGCACGATACGCTATTGGCCGATCGTTATCGGCGCCGACACGCCCGCGATTCTGCTCGGGCCGATCGCGGTGCACCCGGCGCGCGAGGGCGAAGGTATCGGCGGCCGCCTGATCGGCCCTAGCCTCGAGGCGGCACGGCGCCGGGATCATCGAATCGCGGTCGCGCTCGGAACCCGGAGCTATCTCGGCCGCTTCGGATTCACGCCGGCACGGGCGCACGGTTTGGTTTTTTCGGCCCCGGTAGATGACACGCGGTTCCTCGTTTTGGAGCTTGCCCCCGGCGCCCTCGTCGGCGTCAGTGGCGCCGTCACGGGCTTGCCGAACGCCCATGACCAGGTCGCGCGGGGATTCGCGCCTGCCCGCTAGCCCTCGCGCAGCTCGCGCACGAACTCGGCGAGGCCAATCAGGCGCTCGCGCCGCGCCCGCTCGGCGCCAAGAATTGCGTGCGCCGTCGACACGCTGCGATCCAACGCCTCGTTGACGATGATGTAGTCGTACTCGACATAGTGGCTCATCTCGTCCGCCGCCTTGGC
>JAUVWK010000270.1 GCA_030604165.1 Alphaproteobacteria bacterium
CGCCGGATGCGCCCGCGCGCGCCGCGGGGTCTGCGCCCGCGCCGTCGCGGGACGCTCGAGGTCTTTGGTCTCGGCCTCCGCCAAGACACGCGACCAGGCCGGCCGACAGGGTTCGCTCAGCTCGCGGCTGACCCGGGTGACGATCGGGCTCGTATCCGCGGCGCGGGCGGAGACCTCTACTTCGACATGTCGCTTACCTTCAGCGAAGCCCGCGACTGCGGCGGCGAAGGAAATTCGGCTGCGCCCGCCGAGCGGAACAACCCGCTCCGGTGCGCCAACCGTGGCCAGCGCGTCGTGCACCCAGTCCGGATGATCGCGGCAGTAACGATGGATGTCCCGCACCCCTTGCCGGCGCAATTTGTCGACCATGGGTCTGACAGCGGACCAGTCCTCGTCCCAGCGCATGAACCCTGCGTCCGCCGGCGAGCCCGCGCCGCCGGAAGACGCCCTGCTCTTGCGCCCGCCGCGGCGCTCCGGCCGCAGCAGCAAATAAAGGGCGGCGCTGAGGAGGAGCGCCAAGACCAGGCTGACCACGCTGTCTCTGAGGTTCGGCACAGGCAACGACGGGTCCGTGATGGCGCGCCAGAAATAATGGCCCTGGCGCAGCCCCGCGACCACGGCGAATAGCCCGATCAGGATGCGGCCCAGCCCGCCGGCGGTGTACGGAATCAGCCATAGTGCTTGCACCGCCGCGCTGGCGAACAGCAGTGCCGACAAACCGAGCGAGGCGAACGACAGACCGCTCGACCACGGAGTCGCACCGGCCCGCGCCGCTGCCCCGACGCGCCCCCTTTCGACGTTGGGTGACGGCGCGCCGAGCGGTACCGCGGCCAGTGCATTGGCACCCCAGCCCATGTCGACAACCGTCCGATAGTTGCGCGCATCGCCGACCAGCCGACTATCGGCATAATCGATGTAGAGCATTTTTCCGTCGGTTCGGACGATGAACAGGTGGCCTTCGCCATCGAGCGAGCCACGTGCCATCACACCGCCGAGGCTGGCGCGCGACTTGACGCGATCGGGCTCGGTGGGATCGACCTGATGGACCGCGCCGCCGCCAAACAGCAACAGATCGCCGGTATAGGAATCCGCCGCCAACGCCCGGGTCGGCGGCAATTCGTCGGACCATTCGCCGGGTACGAGCTGGGGCAGATCGATGAGTTCGCCATCGGGACCAAAGACGATCCGGTCCGTGCCGAAGCGCTCGGCCATGGCCGAGATTTGGCCGCGTGTCAGTAAACTGCGCCGCTGCAACGCCGCGCTGCTCCGGTCGCCGTCGTCAACGGTCGGTTGCGCCGCGGACGGGCTTGCGCTCAGCGCTAGGTTTGCCGATACCAAGGCCGATACCAAGGCCAATACCAAGGCAAGCCCAGCCACCCACCATATCGGGGCCAACAGGCGCCATGCCCGTGGGTCAAATATGCTTGCTCCGGCCGACATGGCTCGCCTCGGCCGCAAATTAGCCAGTGGCCGCGGCGCTTTCGGTGGGCCGCGCAACCGTGGGTTTTTCGGGCTCTTCGAAAATGGCGTCCTTGAACTGCGCCGTCGCCGGGTCGGCCGCGCCGAGCTTGGCGCCGATCATGATCGTGTCCGTGAAGTCGGCGTCGACGATGGTCGCCGCGCGCAAATCGGCCCGTCGCAGGTTCGCCCCGGTCAGATTCGTGCCGGTCAAGTTGGTCGACCATTCGCGACCCGTCGATCGGCCGTCCGGGCCCAAAATGGGAGCCGGACCGAGATCCACATTCACCAGGATCCCGTCGGTCAAGATCGCCTTGCTGAGATTGCAGCCGGAAAGATTCGCGTCGGTGAAATTGACGTTGTTCATGTTGCTCGCCGAGAGGTCCGCCATCACGAGCGTCGAGCCCGTCAGGTTCGCGCCGGCAAGCAACGCATAACTGAGGTCCGCCCCGCTCAGATTGACCCCCGACAGATCGACGTTGGATAGATCGACGTTGGTGAATTCCGCCCTGATCCCTTGCTCCCCATAACTCGCGATCCATTCGGCGTGGTGCTTCAGGATTTCTTGAATGGCAACCGGCAGGTTTTCCATGCGGCGAACCACGATGGTCCCGTCCATGTTGGCCGAGGAAAAGTCGAGCCCCTCGAGCGCGGCGCCGGTCAGGTCGGCATTGGTCAGGTCGGCGCCTTCGATATCGGCGCCGCTGAGATTTGCTCCCGCGAGACTGACCCCGGTCAGGTTTGCGCCGCGCAAATTGGCCCCCGAGAGGTCGGCGCCCGAGAGGTTCGAATAGCTCAAGTTGGCGCCCGACAGATCGGCCTTGCATAGACAGGCGTGGCTCAAGTCGGTCTGAATGATGGCCGATTCCGCCAGCCGCGCGCCGGCGAGATTGGCTTCCGATAGGTTGGCCTTGACGATCTCGACATTGCTGAAGTCGACCTTGGCCACGCTCACGCCGCCCTTGTGGTCCGATTTCAGGAGCGCGCCGTCGCGCAAGTCGGCATTTTTCAGGCAAGCGCCCGACAGGTTCGCGCCGCGCAGCTGCGCGCCCCGCAGGTCGGCGTGCGTCAGGTCCGCGTCCATCAAATCCGCGCGCACGAAAATCACCCCGAACAGATCGGCTTCGCTGAGGTTTGCCTCCCGCAGCAGGCAGTGGCTTAGATTGGCGCCGGTCAACTTGGCCTTCTGAAGACTGGCGTTATGCAGATCGTAGCCGTAGAGATTTTGCAGCGCGAGGTTGGCGCGGACGCCACCGCTCGTATCGGCCAACCACCGCTCGTGGCGGTCGAGCACAGCGACGAGTTCGGACGGGGTCATGGTCTGCGCTCTTCTCAACCAGCCTAGGCATCCGACATTGCCGGTAAGCCTCGGCGATACGACGTGCGTGGCACAGCGGAGCGAGCCACGGTCACTGCTCTGTCGAATCCTGGCAGGAAGCTGTTAACAAACCCATATTGGCGGTCGACCGCGACCAACACCATGTCCAAAATAGGACCATTACCCGCGTTGTCGGAGCCTTCCGAGGGCGCCGCCGGGCATAGTTAACCTCTCCTTAAGGTCGATGGCATGAAATTGAAGTATCGAGGGATCATAGGGTTTCGCGATGACGCCCCAGGAGATCATTACCGCGCTGCGCCGCCACGAGGCCTGGCTAACAGCGAGGCCCGGTGGCCTGCGCGCCGACTTTTCGCTGGCCGAGCTCCAGGGCGTCAAGCTGTCCGAGGCCAAGCTGCAAAAGGCGAAATTGACCGGCGCCGACCTGTCGGGCAGCGATTTGCGCGACGCAAATCTGCGCGAAGCGGACCTCTACGGCGTCGATCTGCGTCGTGCCCGACTGAACCGGGCGGATTTGTCGGCCACCGACCTGCGTGGCGCCCGCATGCGAGACGCCATCCTCTCGGAGGCCAATCTCGAGGGCGCCGATCTGCGCGAGGGCGGCCTGATGAGCTATGGCGATGGCCGCGAGGTGACGTTCTACGAGAGTGACCTGCAACAGAGCAATTTCAACCGCTCTGTCCTGCGCTTCGCCAATATGACCAACGCGAACCTGTCGAATTCGTCGCTCATCGAGGCGGACCTGACCGGCGCCGTGCTCAAGGGCGCGCGGCTCAAGGGCGCCATGCTGCGCGGCGCCAACCTCACCGACGCCGACCTCTCGGGCGCCAATCTCTGTGACGCCGATCTCGCGGATTGCTGTTTCGACGGCGCGGACCTGCGCCACGCCGATGTGCAAGGCGCCAATCTCAGCAATGTCAGCCTGCGTGGCGCCAACCTGGAGGGGCTTGACCTGACCGGGGCGCTAATTACTCGCCGCGAGGGCAAAACCCCCGATGGCGAGGCCCGGAACCGCGAGCTGGAAGAGATCTTTCGTCACCACACGGCCTGGATCAAAAGCGGCGGCGCGGAAGGTAGCCGCGCCAGCCTCGACGGCCTGGTGCTCGAGAACATGGATCTGTCGAACACCGATCTCTCGGGCGCCAGTCTGAAAGACACCACCTTCATCCATTGCGCGCTGCGACGCACGATCTTGGCGCTGGCCGACCTTTCCGGCGCGGATCTGCGCGAGGCGGACCTCACCATGGCCGATTTTCGTGGCGCTAATTTGAGCGACGCGCGATTGAGCGGCGCGAACTTGACGCGCGCCGACTTCAGCGCCGCCGATATCAAGGGCGCCGACGGCAATCCCACCGGCCGCATGTGGCCGACCAACATGGCCCGGGCGAAGCTAACCCATTGTAATCTAGCCGGAGCCAAGTTGCGCTTGGCCAACCTCGAAGGCGCCGATCTCAGCGCCGCCGATATGGAGCGCGCCGACTTAACGGACGCCGTGCTCGATGGCACGAACCTGCGCGACACCCAATTCGAGCGCCTCGCCACCAAGTCATAGTGGATAGAACCCACTAGACCGGCGCCGTCCCGCCACGCGCGCCTTGAAAGGATGACAGCGCGCCGCCGCGTCTGATATATAACCGACCGAATTGAAAGCTCTTCGCCGCCCTGGGCCCGCGTGGCCGGGCCGGCGGAAGGAGGTTCATTCCCCGGTAGCTCAGTTGGTAGAGCAAGCGGCTGTTAACCGCTGGGTCGCTGGTTCGAGTCCGGCCCGGGGAGCCAACAAAGAGAAGGGGTTAGGCCAAATCGGCCTAGCCCCTTTTTCTATCGTAGGTGCGTTTTAGGTGCGAAAAAGACCCCTGCGCGGGCCAGGGAGCGCCGCTGAGCGCGATTCCGGCCTTTGGGGTATCCCAC
>JAUVWK010000214.1 GCA_030604165.1 Alphaproteobacteria bacterium
CTGCAATACCGGCGCAACAACCAGAGCCTCGAGCGCGGCGACTTTCGCGTGCGTGGCGACGTCATCGAGGTTTTTCCGGCGCATTCCGAGAACCGCGCCTGGCGCATTTCTCTGTTCGGCGACGAGGTCGAGGAGATCGTCGAGTTCGATCCGCTGACCGGGCACAAGACGGCGGCGCTCTCGCAAGTGCGCATCTACCCCAACAGCCATTACGTCACGCCGCGGCCGACGCTGCAGCAGGCGGTCAAGGGCATCAAGGTCGAGCTCGCCGAACGGCTCGAGGCGCTCACGCGCGACAATCAGTTGCTCGAGGCGCAGCGGCTGGAGCAGCGCACGATGTTCGATTTGGAAATGATCGAAACCACGGGGAGCTGCGCCGGGATCGAGAATTACTCACGCTATCTGACGGGCCGCGGCGCGGGCGAGCCGCCGCCGACCTTGTTCGAATATCTCCCCGAGCACGCGCTTTTGGTGGTGGACGAAAGCCACGTCACCGTGCCCCAGCTCGGCGGCATGTACCGGGGCGATTTCAAGCGCAAATCGACGCTCGCCAACTTTGGCTTTCGGCTGCCTTCATGTGTCGACAACCGACCGCTCAAGTTCGAGGAATGGGAGGTCATGCGGCCGCCGACGCTGTTCATCTCGGCGACGCCCGGCCCCTGGGAGCTGGAGCGCACCGGCGGCGTCTTCGTCGAGCAGGTGATCCGGCCCACCGGCCTGATCGATCCGGTCTGCCTCATTCGCCCGGTCGAGAACCAGGTGGACGACCTGATGGCCGAATGCCGCGACTGCGCGGCCAAGGGCATGCGGGTGCTGGTCACGACCCTGACCAAGCGCATGGCCGAAGACCTCACCGAATATCTCCACGAGGCCGGTATCAGTGTGCGCTATTTGCATTCCGACGTGGACACCCTCGAGCGCATCGAAATCATTCGCGATCTCCGGCTCGGCGCCTTCGACGTGCTGGTCGGTATCAACCTGCTGCGCGAGGGCCTCGACATCCCCGAATGCGGGCTGGTCGCCATTCTGGACGCCGACAAGGAGGGCTTCCTGCGCTCGCAGACCTCGTTGATCCAGACCATCGGCCGGGCCGCGCGCAATGTCGATGGGCGTGTCATCCTCTATGCCGACACCATGACCAAGTCGCTCAAGAACGCGATGGGCGAGACCGAACGCCGTCGCGTCAAGCAACAGGCCTACAACGTCGCCAATGGCATCACCCCGGAAAGCATCAAGAAGTCGATCGCGGATATCCTGAGCGGCATCTGCGAGGCCGACTACGTCACCGTCGAGACCGGCGACGAAGAGACCCGACATCTCGTCGGCCACAATTTGCAAGCCTATATCGACGATCTCGAGAAGCGCATGAAGGCGGCCGCGGGCGACCTCGAATTCGAGGAGGCGGCGAACCTGCGCGACGAAATTCGCCACTTGCAGGAATCGGATCTCGGACTTGCTACCGGGCGCAAATCCTCGCAGGTCGACGCGCGCGCCGCGCGCCGCTGGTCCGGCCGCAGCCACGCCGGCGCGCCCGGCACCCGGGCCGGCAAGAAAGGCAAGTTCGGGCGCAAGCGCCCGGCGCTCCGATAGCCAGCGGCAACGCATCGACAAGACAAGATAACAAAACCCAAAGAAGGAACCGCTTTCGAGATGAGCAACGGACGGACAGACACGCCAATTCTCTTTACCCCGCTCGAGCTGCGGGCGGTGCGGCTGCGCAACCGCACCGTGGTCGCGGCCATGTGCCAGTACACGGCCCTTGACGGCGTGGTCAACGACTGGCACTTCGCGCACCTCAGCCAATTCGCCACCGGCGGCTTCGGCTTGATCATCGTCGAGGCCACGGGCGTCGAGGAGCGCGGCCGCATCACCCATGGCTGCTGCGGGCTTTGGCATGACGGGCAAATCGCGCCGCTCAAGCGCATTGTCGATAACCTCAAGGCCAACGGCGCGACGCCCGCCATCCAGCTCGCCCATGCCGGCCGCAAGGCGAGCGCGCAACGCCCCTGGTTCGGCGACGGCCCGCTCGGCGAGGCCGATTTCAAGCGTGGCGACAGGCCCTGGGAGATCGTGGCGCCGAGCGCGCTGCCGTTCGGCGAAGGCTGGCTGATGCCGCATGCACTCAGCATCGGCGAGATCGCCGCTGTGATCGATAACTGGGTGGCGGCCACCCGGCGCGCTTTGGCGGCGGGCTTCGACGTGCTCGAGATTCACAGCGCCCACGGCTATTTGAGCCACAGCTTCCTGTCGCCGCTGAGCAACCGGCGCAGCGACAAATATGGCGGCAGCCGCGACAACCGCATGCGTTTCACGCTGGAGCTGACCGAGGCCGTGCGCGCCGCCTGGCCCGATGACAAGCCGCTCTTCTGCCGTGTCTCCGCGGTCGACGGCATGGCGGGTGGCTGGGCTATCGAGGATACGGTGGCCTTGGCCAAAAAGCTGAAGGCGCTCGGCGTGGACGTGATGGATTGCTCTTCCGGCGGCATCGCCGCCGAAGGCAAGAACCTGTTGCCGGCGCCCAAGCCCGGTTACCAGGTGAAATATGCCGAGCAGGTGCGTCGCGAGGTCGATATCAAAACCCAGACGGTCGGCCTGATCACCGGTCCCCATCAGGCGGAAACCATCCTCCAGGCCGACCAGGCCGATCTGGTCGCCTTGGCGCGCGAGGCGCTGCACGACCCCTATTGGCCCCATCATGCGGCCGAAACCCTCGGCGCCGATCCTGCTTACGAGGCGTGGCCGACGCAATATGGCTGGTGGCTCTATCGGCGCTCGCTCGGAACCTTCGCTGGCCGACCCGGCGGCTCGGACGCCGCGGCCGCGACTTAGAATATTTCCCACAGGCGGGACGGCCGCGTGAGCGAGCGCAAATCGGCGCTCGGGTGGGCGGAGAAACGGCGGGCTTTTCGCCGGACTCGCCACGGCGTATAAGGCCGCTGGTAGGGATCCAAGTTTCCGAGTCCGCGTTTCCCGTGAACGAACTAGTAACCCCGGGCGAAAAGCCGCGTAGATCCTGGCGCGAGACGTTGGTGGCGCTTCGGCATCATCGTTTGCTGCGGCCGTCGTACTCGTTTGTCGTCTTGATTCTGGGCACGGTGCGCGATCTCGGGCCCATCGTTGTCGTGATCGCGTTCTTTCAACTCGTTGTCCTGCGCCAGCCCATTCCCGATCTCGAGAGTGTGCTCATCGGCCTCGCCTTCGTCATGGTGGGGCTTGCCTTCTTCGTGAAGGGATTGGAAATGGCCCTGTTTCCGATCGGCGAAAGCTTGGCGCAGGATTTCGCCCGGCTGGGCAATTTGTGGTGGCTGCTGGCCTTTGCCTTTGCGCTGGGTTTCGGCACCACGGTGGCGGAGCCGGCGCTGCTCGCGGTCGCCGCTGAGGCCGCGGCGGCCGCGGCCGAGGCCGGCGTTATCGCGCCGACCGCCGAAGCCAAGGCCGATTACGCCTTCGGTCTGCGTTATGTCGTGGCCGGCGCCGTGGGGGTCGCGATCATGATCGGGGTGTTTCGGATCATCAAAGGCTGGCCGGTGCATTTCTTGATCATCGGCGGTTATTGCCTGCTGGTCGTGCTGACCTTTTTCGCGCCCGAGGAGATCGTCGGCATCGCCTACGATTCCGGCGGGGTGACGACGTCGACGATCACGGTGCCGCTGGTGGCGGCGCTGGGCATCGGGCTATCCACGGCAATTCGCGGACGCAGCCCGCTGACCGACGGCTTCGGCCTGATCGCGTTCGCGAGCTTGACGCCGATGATCTTCGTGCTGATCTACGGCATGCTGGTTTAGGAGCGCGCGGTGAATCTATTACGCCGCCTAGAGGAAGTTGGGGTGTCGACGCTGCTCGACATCCTGCCGATCGTCATCGTCATCTTCGTGTTTCAGATTCTCGTCGTGCGCAAGCTGCCGCCGAGCCCGCGTCGGGTGGCGATCGGCTTCATCTATGTGGTGGTGGGTCTGACCTTGTTCCTGATCGGGCTCAAGGAGGCGCTGTTCCCGCTCGGGCGGACCATGGCGCAGCAACTGACCTCGCCCGAATTCCTCGGCATCGATGTCGCGCAAGGCTTGGACGATGCAGCCCGGGCGGTTCGTTGGCAGGACTTCGGCTGGCTCTACGCCTTCGCCGCCGCTGTCGCCTTCGCCACGACGATTGCCGAACCTGCCTTGATCGCGGTCGCCAACAAGGCGGCGGCCGTCTCGGGGGGCACGATCAACGTCTGGGGGCTGCGGGTCGCGGTCGCGATCGGCGTCTCGGTCGGCGTAACGCTCGGCGCCTTTCGTATCGTCATCGGTGCACCGCTGCATTATTTCATCATGGCCGGCTACGCTGTGCTGATCGTGCAAACGATGTTTTCGCGGCGCGATATCATTCCGCTGGCCTACGATTCCGGTGGCGTCAGCACCTCGACCGTGACCGTGCCGTTGGTCACCGCGCTCGGTCTCGGCCTCGCCTCGAACATTCCGGGCCGCAGCCCCCTGATCGACGGCTTCGGCCTGATCGCCTTTGCGTGCCTATTTCCTATCATAGCGGTGCTCGGCTACGCGCAGCTTTCCACCTGGCGCGCGCGCCGCGCGGCAGCGAGCGACTCGAAGGAGAGAACCTGACATGCGATTCAAACTGATCATGGCCCTGGTGGACAACCAGGAGACCGACGCCGTGCTCGACGCCGGGCGGCGAGCCGGCGCCACCGGCGCGACCATCATCACCAATTGCCGCGGCGAGGGGCTGCAGCCCGAAAAGACTTTTCTGGGCTTGAGCCTGACCGGACAACGGGACATTCTGCTGTTTCTCGTGGAGGAGCATCTCAGCCGGGCCATCCTGGAGGAGATCGCCACCGTGGGCGGCTTCGAGGAAGTATCGGGCAGCGGCATCGCCTTTCAGATCGACATCGAGGACGCGGTCGGCCTGTCCCATCAGATCAAGGAAATCTCGCACGAGATCGAGGACCAGATATGACGCGCCAGAAAAAAAACACCGTGCGCGACGTCATGACGCCGATGCCGGTGCCCATCGATGGCCTCGCCACCGTGCGCGAGGCGCTCGACCGAATGCGCGAAGCCAAGGTGCGTTCGTTGGTGGTCGAGCGCCGCCGGCCGGGCGACGAGTTCGGCATCGTCGTCGTCTCCGATGTCGCCAACAAGGTGATCGCCAAGAACCGCTCGCCCGACCGCACCAACGTCTACGAGATCATGTCGAAGCCCGTGCTCACGCTGGATGCCGATATGGAAATCAAATACGCCATCCGTCTGCTCGGACGCTTCTCCCTGTCGCGTAGCCTGGTGGTCGATAACAATCAGGCGGTGGGCTTCGTCACCCTGCGCGACATGGTGTTCCGCTACTCCGACCTGATGGATGGCGGGGGCGAGCGGGGCGAGGGCACGTGAGCGGAGGGCCCCGGCAAAGCGGCGCGAGCGGTCGCCACTTGCGATGAGCGAGCCGGCCCCCGACACGCAAACCAAGACCGCCCTGGTGACCGGCGCGGGTCTGCGCATCGGGCGCGCGTTGGCGCTCGACCTGGC
>JAUVWK010000145.1 GCA_030604165.1 Alphaproteobacteria bacterium
CAATGGCGCTCGATCTTGGACCGCTGGGCATTTCCGTCAATGCGGTCTGCCCCGGTAGCGTGGCGACGGAGATGAACGTGAAGGAGCTTTCCGACGAGATGAAGGCAAGGGCGACCGGGCAAATGTGTTTGCGACCTGGCTTGATCGAAATCGAGCACCTGGCCGGGATCTATCTATTTCTGGCATCCGACGCGGCCTCGGAAATGACCGGTCAGGCGATCTGCATAGACCGTGGCCAGACCATCGCGGGCTCGCCGTCCTGAACGCTGGCGCCCCGCTCAATCGCTGCAGTCCCTTCTCTCGGAGGCCGCTACCGCGAGAGCGAGGTCGGGGCCAGGCGCGAGAGCTTGCGCGTTTCCGCGGTGATCACATCGACCACGGCCGGTTGCCCGTCGCGGGTCGCGGCGATGGCGCGCGCGAAGGCGGGGCCCAGCTCCGCCACCTGCGTGACCTTCTCGGCATGGCAGCCCAGCGCCGTGGCGATGGCGGCGTAGTCGCCGAACTGCGAGGAGGTCTTGAAGCGCTCGACCGCGTCCGGAATGTTGCGGTCGTAGCCGCTGAAGATCGAATCGTGCTTGACCACGGTGAGGATCGGGATGTCGCTGCGCACCGCGGTTTCCCAGTCCATCCCGGTCATCCCGACCGAGCCGTCGCCCATCACGTTGATCACCAGCTTGTCGGGGTTGGCGAGCTTGGCGCCCATGGCGAGGCCGAGGGAAAAGCCCAGCTGCGACGATTGCCCCCAGCCGAGATAACTGCGCGGTACGGTCGAGCGATAGAAGACGCTTTGGATATCGCGCGAGGCCCCGGATTCATGCGTGATCATCGTCTCGTCCGGATCGACCGCCGCCCACAATTCGCGGAACATGCGATAGCCGTTGATCGGCGCGGACTCGTCGCCGAACAAAGGCTCGTACTCGGCCAGCCAGGCGCGGCGCAACTCGGCGAGGGTCTCCACGGTGCGGGCGCGCTGCGCCGGCCGACCGTCGCCGAGCAGGCGGCGCAGCTCCGCCGCCAATTGCGCGAGAAACAGCTTGGCGTCGGCGATGACGCCCACATCCGCCCCATATTCCTTATTGATGTCGATGGGGTCGTTCGTGGCGTGAATGATCGTCTTGCCGTCCGGGATCAGCGGCGTGAAGGGGGCGCAGCTCAGGCTCGAGCCCACCGCCAGCAACAAATCGCAGTGCTCGAGATAATGCGCCGCCATCGCCGTCGTCGAATAGGCGCCGACCCCGGCGGCGAGTTCGTGGCCCTCGGGAAAGCCGCTCTTGCCCTGCAGCGTGGTCATCACCGGCGCGCCGAGCAGTTCCGCGACCGCGCGCAGCTCCTCGCTCGCCTCGGCATAAAGCACGCCGTGGCCCGACCAGATCAACGGCTCGCGCGCCTTGACCAGGCGCTCCGCCGCCTCGCGCACGGCGCCGGCATCGGCGGCCGAGCGTAGGCGGGCGACGGGCCTATAATCCGGCGCTCTCTCCAACGCAGCGGCGCAGACATCGGCCGGCAGCTCCAGCATGACCGGCTGCGGTCGGCCCGAACGCAAGGCCGTGAAGGCCTGGCGCAATTTGACCGCGATCTGCTGCGGCGCCAGCACTTTCTGCGCCAGCTTGGTCACCGCGCCATAATTCGCCAGGCTGTCGAAGGTGGGCGGAAAGCCGACATAGCCGGTGCCCGGGTGCCCGGGCAGGAACAGCACGGGCGAGGAATCCGTATGCGCCTGGGCGACGCCGGCGAAGGCGTTCTCCGCGCCCGCCAGGGCCTGCACGGTGAAGACGCCGATCTGGCGGCCGTTGGTCGAGCGCGAGACGCCGTCGGCCATGTTGCCGGCGACGCGCTCCTGCCGCGCGGTGACGACACGCAGGTCCGCCCGCGCCATGGCGTCGATGATCGGGCTATAGGGGTAGCAAAAGCACTGCCGCACGCCTTCGGCCTGGAGGATCTTCACCAGGGCGTCCGCCCCTGTGGTCGGGCCCGTCGCTCCGCTCATGGCCATCTCCCCCTATCGCACGCGTCTGCGCTCTCAGCCTTTCGCGGAAGACAGCGGCGGGCGGCGCTCAGTGGCCGAAATGCTCCGGCGGGACGGCGACGAACCCACCGCCCGCCGACCAGGTCAGCTCGAGCGCGTAGGAGTGCCTGATTTCGTACCAGACGACTTCGATCGGATACCAGCCGGGCTCGCGGATATTGACCCGCAGTGGATCGGAGGTGCGGTCCGCATGCTTCCCCGGGTCCTCGTGCAGCATTTGGCCGCCGATGGTCAGCCGCACGCCGTCGTTCGAGCGCACGCGCAGAGCGTAGCCGCGCGCCTCGGGAAAGCGGATATAGCCGGTGATGATGGCGCCCACCAGATTGAGGAATTTCGTGCCGAAGACCTTCTTGCCGGTGCCGCCGCGGAAATCGAGATTGGCGAGCGGCTCGCCGACCGCCGGGCTTTCGCTCGCGGCGAGCTTCAAGAGCTCGTCCACGTGGCCGAATTCGCCGTAGTGGTAATGCACGCGAAGCCCGGGCTCGAGGGCGCTCGGCTGCGGGCTGGCCGGCGCGAGCTCGGCCGCCCAGGCGCTCGGTGCGAATGCCGCCGCGCCGAGGCAGACGATGGCGCCGACCACCAACGTTATCACGATCCTATTCATCTCTGTCCTTCCCCTTTCGATCGAATGATCGCCACCCTATCGCAGGTGCCTGGCCATTGGTGTGAAATCGCGCCAGCCCGCTCCCCCTCTCGACCACCCACAAGCGTACACTGCCATGGGTGGCTGGGAGGGGGAGCGGGCTGGCGCCGTTCAATCTGGAACCATGCTAACCCAAGCCGCGCTCGCGCGTCTCCGCGATGATGGCCTGCTCGGCAACGTCGACACAGCGGTCGAGATGCTCACGCTTGGCGATATAGGGCGGCGAAAATTCGATCGCGGTGCCCTCTTCGCCGCCCAGCACACCGAGATCGCGCATGCGATTGACGATGCGCTTGATGGTATCGTCCTTGAACGGCTCCTTGGTCTTCTTGTCGGTGGTGAAGTCGATACAGGTCCACATGCCGAGGCCGCGAATATCGCCGACGATCGGCAAGTCGCGCAAGCGCTGCATGTTTTCGAGGAAGTAGGCGCCGTTTTCCTTGGCCTGGCGAATCAGATCGTCGGTTTCCAGAATCTCGATGGTCTTGAGCGCCGCGGCGCAAGAGCCGGGATGGCCTTGATAGGTTTGCAGGTGCGAGAAGATGGGTAGCGTATCGGCGATCGTCTGGCTCACGGTCGAGGCGCCGAGCGGCCCATAGCCCGCCGTGATCGCCTTGGCGGTGGACATGA
Source organism: Alphaproteobacteria bacterium (assembly GCA_030604165.1). Lineage (GTDB taxonomy): Bacteria > Pseudomonadota > Alphaproteobacteria > UBA828 > UBA828 > JAUVWK01. The sequence continues at coordinate 3,300 of JAUVWK010000145.1, forward strand.
TGTCGGGCTCGATGCCCCAATGCTCCATGGCGAACCAGGCGCCGGTGCGGCCGAAGCCGGTGATCACCTCGTCGGCGATGAAAAGCACCTCGTAACGGTCGCAGACCTCGCGCACGCGTTTGAAATAGTCGTCGGGCGGCACTTGCACGCCATCGCCCTGCATCACCGGCTCGGCGATGAAGGCCGCGACATATTCCGGACCCTCGTGCAGGATCTGCTGCTCGAGGTAATCGGCGCAGAACTCGCTGACCTCGGAGGCGTCCATGCCGAACGGGGTGCGATAGAGATTGGGCGCCGGGATGCGCGTATGTCCGGGCACGCCGGGCTCGGTGATATTGCGCGTGCCGAGATAATCGGTGGCCGCGATGGCGCCCATGGTGGCGCCATGATAGGCGTTCCAGCGCGAGATGATCTTTTTGGCGTAGGGCTTGGTGCCTTTGTGGATGTGGTATTCGCGGGCGAACTTGAAGGAGTTTTCGTTCGCCTCCGAGCCGCTGCCGCCGAAGGTGGTTCCGGTCAGGCTGCCGGGCGCCAATGCGGCGATCTTGGCCGCAAGCCGGATCGTCACATCGGCCACATGGGCGAAGGTTCCGGCGTAGTGCAGCTCCATCAGCTGGTCGTAAACCGCCTTGGCGATGCGCTCATTGGCGAAGCCGAGCGAGCTGGCGCGCGTGTTGGTGCTCATCATGTCGATGTAAGTGTTGCCCTGAATGTCGGTGACTTCCATGCCCTTGCCCGACTTCAGGATCAACGGCTCGCCCGCCTTGACGGCCTCCTTCGAGACCAGGGGAAAAACGTAATGATCCAGCGCCTCGCGGGTGACGGGATCGATATTCTTGAGGTCCATGTCCGGGCTCCTTTGGCTGAGCTGTGCCCAGCCGCACTTTGTTCTCGTTCTAGAAACACTGGCGCGGCCTGCTCCTGACCAACGCTACTACGAATCCTGCACGCGCCGCCACTTTGCATCGCGCGGCCCCGAATAGGCTAACATGGGCCCCTACCGGCAAGGGCGTAACCGGCGTGTCGCAATGGGAGAACAAGATCATGACCGAGCGGATCGGCTTTATCGGGCTGGGCAGCATGGGCCGGCCGATGGCCAGCAACCTGCAACGCAAGGGCTTCGCGTTGCGCGTCTTCGATATCGACGAGACGCCGATGGAGGCGCTCGCCGCGTTGGGCGCGAGGGCGGCGGACTCGGTTCGCGCCATCGCGGCCGACGCCGATATCGTGGTCACCATGCTGCCGGGCTCGTCCGAGGTCGAAGACGTCGTGCTGGGCGCGGATGGCATCGCCGCCCACGGCCGCCCCGGCCTGCTGCTTTTGGAAATGAGCACGGTCGACCCGGCCACCACCGACCGGCTCGCCGCTCGGCTGGCCGCGGCGGAGATGGGCGTGGTCGATGCCCCGGTGGGGCGCCTCGCCAGCCACGCCGAGCGCGGCGAGAGCCTCTTCATGGTGGGCGCGGCGGCGGCGGACTTCGCCCGTGTGCAGCCGTTGCTGGCGGCCATGGGCACGACGATCCACCATTGCGGCGAGGTCGGCGCCGGCATCCGCACCAAGCTGATCAACAATTATCTGGCCATCGTCTCCTGCCAGATGAACGCCGAGGCGCTGGCCCTTGCCGCGCGCTTCGGCCTCGACCTGCGCAAGACGCTCGACGTGATCCACGGCACCACGGCGACCAACGGTCAGCTCAAGCTCAACTTCGCCACCAAGGTGCTCACCGGCGACATCGAGCCCGGCTTCAGCATCGATCTGGCGCACAAGGATCTCGGCCTGATCGTCGCTGCGGCCAACGCCGCGCGGGTGCCGCTGCCGATCGCGGCGGCCGCGCGCGAGAGCGTCAGCCTGGCGCGCAGCACGCCCTATCACGCCAAGGACTTCTCGGCCCTGCTCGACCACTGGTGCGAGCGCGCCGGTATCGCCAGCCCGCGTCTGTGACAAGGGCTCGCGGCGCCCAATTCACCCTCCACGCGCGCGCTGTGCTACCGTTGTCGGCAAATAACGACGCGCGAGCGGGGAGATTAGCTCCATGGCGACGAGGACGACGCAAGCGAAGGATAACCGGCAGCTATCGGCCGCAACGCTCGAAGGCCTTTACACCACGATGCGGCGCATCCGCGCCTTCGAGGCGCGCACGCAGGAGCTCTTCGAGGCGCAGCTCGTCAAGGGCACCGCGCACAGCTACATGGGCCAGGAGGCGGTCGCGGCGGGCGTCTGCGCCAACTTGCGCAAGGACGACTACATCGCCAGCAATCACCGCGGCCATGGCCACTGCATTGCCAAGGGCGCCAACCTGGAGCGCATGATGGCCGAGCTGATGGGCCGCGAGACCGGCTATTGCCAAGGGCTCGGCGGCTCCATGCACATCGCCGACATGGATCTCAACCCGGATTCCCCAGATAGATCGCAATTTCTCGGACCTTCAACGCCGATTCGGATATAAGAATCAACAGATTGCGGCGATACTGGGGGCTCGGTCATGGCGTACCCGATGGGTGAAGCGAAACTTGAGCCTCTTCGGGTCGATTTCGATCGCCGCCTGAAGCTGGAATTCCACGGCAGCGACATCTCATCCGATGGTGGTCTTCTTCCCTACCGCGAGCTCGATCACGCGCTTGGACTGACCGAACTGGGCGGCGAGGTTCTGTCGGAGACGCGGCGCGGCAAGAACACCCGACATCTCCTGGTAGGACTTCTTCGGCAATCGGTGTTCGGCCGTCTTGCTGGCTATGAGGACGTGAACGACGCCGAGCGCCTGTCGCACGATCCCGTCATGCGCGCCATCGTGGACCGTAAGGGCCTCGATCGGATGGCGGCCTCAAGCAGCCAGATGGGACGGTTCGAGACGGAATGGCTGGCGACAGGCGATAACCTGGCGGCGTTGACCTCCCTATCCGGCGTTTGGATCGACCGGGTGTACGACCGCCGACCGCCGAAGATGATCGCCCTCGACATGGACAGCAGCGTCAGTCCCACCCATGGCGAACAGGAAGGAACCGCCTACAACGGTCACTTCGGCTGCACTTGTTACCATCCGCTATTCGTGTTCAACCAGTTCGGCGATCTGGAACGGTGCGCCCTGCGTCCCGGCAACGTGCACTCCGCCGATGGCTGGCGCGACGTTTTGGAACCCGTGGTCGACAGATACCGGGACCGCAAGCTGCGGCGCTACTTCCGCGCCGATGCCGCCTTCGCCTCGCCGGAGGTGTACGAGTTCCTGGAGGCCGAGGGCTTCCTGTACGCGATCCGCCTTCCTGCCAATCGAGTGCTGTGGGAATGCGCCGTGCACCTGCTCACGCGGCCTGTTGGCCGTCCGCCCAATCATGTACGACGCTACTACGCCAGCTTCAGCTACCGGGCCAATAGCTGGGACAGAGCCCGCCGCGTCGTGGCCAAGGTGGAGTGGCACCCCGGCGAGCTGTTCCCCCGTGTCGGATTCATCGTCACTAATCTCAGCCGGCCCGCCGAGCGGGTGGTAGCCTTCTACAATCAGCGCGGTACGGCGGAGCAGCACATCAAGGAGGGCAAGAACGCCATCAACTGGACTTGGCTTGTTTGCCATGGCTTCCGCAACAACGAGGGGTGTCTTCAGCTGCACGCGCTCGCCTACAACCTGGGCAACTTCCTGCGCACGCTCGCCTTGCCCGAGGCGGTGGAGCATTGGTCGCTGACGACTCTACGGGAGAAGCTGATCAAGATTGGAGCGAAGGTCGTGCGCCACGG
>JAUVWK010000385.1 GCA_030604165.1 Alphaproteobacteria bacterium
AAGCGCGTCTTTATGGCGGCGCTCGATTTTCCCGACCATAACGTGCGCGCGCAAAAGCTCGAGGAGCTCGAGCAGATCATTCCCATCGCGCCGCAATTCGTGGGGCGCGATTACCAGGTGTTCGTGGGCCTTCAATTCACCCGCGAACAGCTCGATGAATCGCGTGCGAGAAGCGGGCGCTGAGCTGCCGCCAATTGGCCCGTTGACCGCCCGATCGAAGCCGCTAGAATCAGCGCTCCTTGGTAAGAGCCGAGCACGGCGGCGAACGAAGCCGGCCTCGGTCAATCTTTCAGGTACGGAGACGGAGGGGCGCCGGGCGATCCAAGGAAGATCGCTGGTGCACGGCTTCGTTAATGCCTGGAGGAGTGAATGAGCGAGACGGGTAAAGCGTCGGGCGGGTCAAGGGTGACCAAGCGCACGCCGCTCTACGATCAGCACGTTTCGCTCGGCGCCAAGATGGTGGTCTTCGCGGGCTACGATATGCCGGTGCAATATCCCGCCGGCATCGTCGCCGAGCACAATCACACGCGTGCCAAGGCCTCGTTGTTCGACGTCTCCCACATGGGCCAAATCAGCGTCTGGGGCGCGGCCGGCGCGCAGGCGCTCGAGGCGCTGGTGCCGGGCGACATCGAAGGCTTGGCGCCGTGGGCGATGCGCTATACCCAGCTCACCAGCGAGGCCGGCGGTATCCTCGATGACTTGATGGTCGTCCGCGCCGGCTCCCGGCTTCTCCTGATCGTCAATGCCGCGCGCAAGGAGGCGGATTTGGCCCACCTCCAGCGCGGCCTCGAGCATGGCTGCGACGCGGCCATGCTCGACCAGCGGGCCTTGATCGCGCTGCAAGGGCCGGCCGCGGCGGCTGTGATGGCCCGGCATGTGCCGGACTCCGAGACCGTCGCCTTCATGACGGCGCGACCCTTGAGCCTGGCCGGCGTGGACGCGATCATCTCACGCTCGGGTTACACCGGCGAGGACGGCTTCGAGATTTCCGTCGCGGCGGAGGCCGCCGCGCGCGTCTGGGCGCGCCTCATTCACGAGCCCGAGGTGGCGGCGGCCGGCCTCGGCGCCCGGGATTCGCTGCGTCTCGAAGCGGGGCTGTGCCTCTATGGCCACGATATCGATGAAGATACCAGCCCCGTCGAGGCCGGGCTCGCCTGGTCGATCGGCAAGCGGCGACGGGGCGAGGGCGATTTTCCGGGCGCGCGCCGAATTCTGGAGGAGCTGATCGAAGGCCCCAAGCGCAAGCGCGTCGGCATCCGTCCCGAGGGCCGCGCGCCGGCCCGTGAGGGGACCGAAATTTTGGACGCCGGCAACGCCACGGTGGGCGAGATCAGCAGCGGGGGCTTCGGCCCGAGCGTCGGCGGCCCGGTGGCGATGGGCTATGTCGAGGCCGGTTGCGCCGCGTTGGACACGGCGCTTTCACTCATGGTGCGCGGCACCCCACGGCCCGCGCGGGTGGTGGCGCTGCCATTCGTCAAACACAATTACCACAAGCCGTAGCGGCAAGGAGTGCGGGCGATGAGCGATCTCAAATACTCCAAGGACCATGAGTGGGTGCGCCTGGAGGGCGGAACCGCCACGGTCGGCATCAGCGACTACGCCCAGGAACAGTTGGGCGATGTCGTCTATGTGGAGCTGCCCGAGACGGGCCGGCGGGTGAGCCGGGGCGAGCAGGCGGCGGTGGTGGAATCGGTCAAGGCGGCGAGCGAAATCTACGCCCCGGTCGGCGGCGAGGTGGTCGAGACCAATGGCGCCCTGGACGAAAATCCCTCGCTGGTCAACAGCGCGCCGACCGGCGACGGCTGGTTCCTGAAGGTGCGCGTTGACGACGCGGGCGAATTGGCCGCGCTGATGGACGAGGCGGCCTATGCCGACTATGTCGCGGGGCTCGAATGACGCGCAGGCGCGCGCAAAAAGGCGACGGGAGAACGCGACATGGTTGAGCAGCGGCCCGGCCTGACGGAGCTCGAAGGCAAGAACGAGTTCGTGCGCCGGCATATCGGCCCGCGCGAGACAGAGATCGCGGAGATGCTCGCCACGGTGGGGTTGGCCTCGCTCGACGAGCTCGTCGACAAGGCCGTGCCGGCCGCTATTCGGGGCGAATTTCCGGACACGCTGCCGCCTGGCCGGACCGAGCGCGAGGCGCTCGACGCACTCGCCGCCTTGGCGGCGCAAAACCGTGTTTGCCGCTCGCTCATCGGCGTGGGCTATTACGACACCATCACGCCGTCCGTCATTCTGCGCAACGTGCTCGAGAATCCAGGCTGGTACACGGCCTACACCCCCTACCAGCCGGAAATCTCCCAAGGCCGTCTCGAGGCCCTGTTGACCTTTCAGACCATGGTGATGGACCTCACCGGGATGGGTTGCGCCAATGCCTCGCTGCTTGACGAAGGCACCGCGGCCGCCGAGGCCATGCACATGTGCCGGGGTCTGGCCAAGAACGCCAAGAACGGTACCGCCCGGTTCTTTGTCTCCGAGGCGTGCCATCCCCAGACCATCGCGGTGGTCGAGACCCGGGCCCGGGCGCTCGGCATCGAGGTTGTGGTCGGCGATCATGCGCGCGATTTGGCGGGCGGCTCCTTTTTCGGCCTCCTGCTGCAATACCCGGCGAGCGACGGTGCGATCCACAACTACGCCGAGACCGTGCAGGCCGCCCACGACCAGGGCGCGCTGGTCACGGTGGCCGCCGATCTGTTGGGCCTGCTGCTGCTCACTCCGCCCGGCGAGTTCGACGCCGACGTCGTCGTCGGTAGCGCGCAACGCTTCGGCGTGCCGCTTGGCTTCGGCGGGCCGCACGCCGCCTATCTGGCCACGCGCGAGCGGTTTCGCCGCTCGATGCCCGGACGTATCGTCGGCGTTTCGATCGATTCGCGCGGCCGTCCGGCGCTCAGGCTGGCGCTGCAAACCCGCGAGCAGCACATCCGGCGCGAGCGCGCGACAAGCAACATCTGCACGGCGCAGGTCTTGCTCGCGGTCATCGCCGGCCTCTTTGCCGTCTATCACGGGCCGGACGGCTTGCGGACCATCGCCCGGCGGGTTAACCGGCTGACCGATATTCTGGCCGAGGGCCTGTCGCGGCTGGGCTTCGCGTCGCTCCATCGGAGTTGGTTCGACACGCTGACCGTCGCGGCGCCGGGCGAGGCCCGGGCCATCGTCGAGCGGGCCGCGGCCGAAGGCATCAATTTGCGCGTCCATGACGCCGACCGGCTCGGGCTTTCGCTCGACGAACGCAGCACGCGCGAAGAGGTGGCAAGCTTATGGCGCCTGTTCGCCGGCTCAAGCGCGGCGGTCGAGTTTTCGGTCGCCGAGCTCGACGCGGCGCGCGCGCCGTCGGGTCTGCCGCAGGCGCTGCGTCGGCGTACGCTCTACCTCGAGCATCCGGTGTTCAACAGCCATCACGCCGAGACGCGGATGCTGCGCTACCTGCGCTGGCTCGAAGGCAAGGACGTGACGCTCAACCACTCGATGATTCCGCTCGGCTCCTGCACCATGAAGCTGAACGCCACGACGGAAATGATG
>JAUVWK010000250.1 GCA_030604165.1 Alphaproteobacteria bacterium
CCGCCATCCGGCGCTACGGGGCGCGCAACTTCCCGTTCCAGGACCTCACCGCGATCATCCAGAAGGACTGGATCGTGCGTTTCTGCCGCGAGGTCCTCGACCGCGGCCTCGTCTTCACCTGGCAGCTGCCGACGGGCACGCGCTCGGAGGCCATCGACGCCGAGGTGGCCGGGCTCCTCAAGCGCTCGGGCTTGATCAGCATGTCCTACGCGCCGGAGTCGGGCTCCGAGACGACGCGGCGCTACATCAAGAAGAAGATGAAGAGCGAGCAGCTGTTCGACAGCATCGACGCCGCCGTCGGCGCCCGCCTCAACGTCGCCGTCTTCCTGGTCATCGGCTTCCCCCACGACCGGGCCGAGCACCTCCGAGCCAACTTGCCGTTCATCGACCGAGTGGCGGCAGCGGGGGTGACCGACCTCTCGGTGGGCTACTACATGGCCTTGCCCGGCACCGAGCTGTTTCACAGCCTCTACGACGCCGGCAAGATCACCCTCGACCGCGCCTATTTCCGGCACATCCTCGACAGCCTGGCGATCTTTCCGTCGCAAAGCTATGCCGAGAGCCTGGGCTGCGGCGCCCTGTTCGGATGGAAACTGAGGCTGTACAGAAGGTTCTACGGCGCCCGGCGGCAGAGCGGGCCGCGCTTGGCGCTGGCCGCGTCGCTCCGCCGCGCCGTCAGTGGGCTGTTCCGGGCCGAGCACGCCACCAAGCTCGAGACCGCGGTCCGCAACGCCCTCGTGAGCGCCTGGGACAGCTGCCGGACCAGGTTCTCCCGTGGCTGGCTGTCGCGCCGCGAGGAGCGTCGCCTGTTCGCCGGCTGGGACGCGGCCTACCGCCACATCCGCCGCACCAAGCTGGCGGAGGGATGGGCCGCGCCAGCGCCCGCCGACACGGTGCGTCTCCACCGCGACAACGTCGTAGCCGCGTTGCGCCTCGATCACGGCTCCGGGCGCAGCATCGCGGCCTCGCCCTAGCGTGACGGCGCCAGGCGACGGCAACGGCTAACGACGGCAACGGCTAAAGCCGCGTTATGACACCGCTCATATCACTTTAATAAATTAGTATAATCTATTGATAGTAGGTTATTTTTTAGCGTTTTGTTCGAATCGCATCTGACTCCAAGCGATCGGCGAGCCCCGCCAAACGAGCGTAAAGCGCCGGGCCGAACTCGGCTTCGACATCCTCGAATTGGTGCAACAGCTCGTCGAGCTCTGCCGCGCTGAGCACCTTCACCGCCATCGGGTAGAGCACGTTGTCCTCCTTCCAGATGTGGTCGGGGTAGAGCGCCGCGAGGTTGCCGATGGCCGCGCGAACCGCGTCGGCCCCGCCTGCGCCGTCCACCGCATAGGCCTGCACCGCCTCGTCGAGGGCCTCGACATCGGCCCGGGCCTGCTCGTGCTCGCTCTTCATCATGCCGATCGGCCCGCCCTGCTCCGGTATCCCTTTCCGTTCCAGGGCTGGAAACAGCAGATCTTCCTCCTTGCTGTGATGACAGCGATCCGCGAACTCATGCATGAATTCGAGGGCTTCTCGCAAAACCCCTACATCGGGATTATTGCCCTGCTTGATCCCATCGCCGATGCGCTCCAGCGCCTTCATGGCCTTCAAGATGATTTCGTGCTCCTGCATCAACAACTTGATCGCGGCATTGTCGATCATCCAGGGATCTCCTTCTCTGGCGTCTCTCGCTGTCGCCCGGGCCGACCCGCGGCCGCACCTTCGAGCCCAGCGCGACTATCCGCCGACGGCTGCCCGGCGTCCTTGATTGGGGTCAAGCGCAAGCGGCGCCATTCAATGAACGACGAATTCGAACGTCACGTTAGGCAAACGAAAGCGAGCGCTGTAGACGGCGTCAAGCGTCGCTACCTGCACAACGCTGACGGGAGCGCTCGGGCGCCTCGAGGCCCGTCGCGGTCGTTGCCGCTAAACGGCTCGCCGAGGGTTGCCGCCGGGATTAATAGGGACAGAACGAATTCTGTCCCTATTAGCCCGTGACGGCGAATCGCCTCTATCAGTCGAGAAGTTTGATGTTGTCCGCGGCGGTCTTGCCATCCCGGCCAGGCGCGAGGTCGTACTCAACTTTCTGACCCTCGTTTAGAGTGCTGAGGCCGGCGCGCTCAAGGGCAGAAATATGGACGAATGCGTCTTGAGACCCGTCGCTTGGCTGGATAAACCCGAATCCCTTGTTCGGATTAAACCATTTCACTGTTCCGGTAGGCATCGATACTCCCTTCAGACGATGGTGCTCTGCTGTAACGCAGCTGCAACGAGCCTAGGCTACAACGACTCGTCACTCAGTGCGAGCCCCTCGGAGGCTAGGGGATATTGTGGCTCCGCAGTCTCTTTCCGGCGCTGCCAGTGTCTAGATGGCCTGAGGGGCCGTATTTCGCTGCTACGTCCGGAATTGCCGATTCATTTGTAAGCCACCGCGGCGCTTGACGGGCCGGCCAGGGGAATGGTCTCGAAGTCGCGGAAGCCCGCCTCACGGCACCAGCCGAAGAAGTCAGAACCCGTGTAGTCGAAACCGTCGCCAACCTCGATCAACATGTTGAGCGACATCAGCAGACCAAATGCGTTCTCGCGACGTGCGTCGTCGATGAGCGCCTCGATAACCACGAGCGCCCCTCCCTGCGGCAGCGCCTCATAGGCTTTGCGGATGAGGGACTTTTTCTTCTCGAGATTCCAGTCATGCAGGATCATCCCCATCGTGATGACGTCCACCTTAGGCAACGGATCGACGAAGAAGTCGCCGCCGACAGCCTCGACGCGGTCGGCTAGAGCCATCTGCTCGATCTTACGGGTGGCAATCGGAGCGACCTTAGGAAGATCGAAGCTGACACAGCGCATGTGTGGATTTGCCTCGGCGACCATGCAGGACAGCTGCCCCGTCGCACCGCCGACATCGCATAGGGTCTTGTATTTGGCGAAGTCGAACTTCTGCGCGAAGGCCTTGAAATTTCCGGCAGAGATCCCCGCCATAGCGGTTAGGAATTGCTCGAGGCGTTCCGGCACCTCGTAGAGCGTCGCGAACATCGGCTCGCCTGAGTGTTTGGTCTCGTTCTGGGGCAAGCCGGTTCTAAGCGCCTCGGTAAGGTCGCCCCAGAAACGGTACAGGCGAGCGTTGGCCATCTCCAGCATGCCACCAATATAGTCGGGGCCGTTTCGGTCTAGGAACATGGCGCTTTCGGGCGTGTTGGAGTAAAGCGCGTCGGACCCGTCGCCTGTGCGCTGGAGAAACTTGAGCGCCACGAGCGCGTCAGGAAAATCGGGGATGGCGCGAGGGCTCAGGTCCAAGGTGCTGGCGATCTCTGCGCCTGTCATCGGCGTCTTGGCGAGCTCAGAGAAAAGTCCCAGCTCGACCGCAGAGAGAAGCGCCTTCGAGGCGAAGAACCCCAAGCCAACTTCCATGATACGCGACACATTCAGCTCCGACATCAAAGCCTCCAAATGCTATGAACCGACCGCTCCTGGATGACCGGCTATTGGCCGGAAATCCCAGACACTCCCCTGCTCGCTGGAGCGGCAGCGTGAACAGAAGCAGTGGCCGTCAAGCGCCAATTTGTCACCGTGGGAATCCCTTAACGCGATGCAACAATACTTGAAAACGCCTTAGCGCCAAGGGCGATGGAGAGGAGCCGACATCACGTTGACAGTGCTTTGCCACCGCTTGATAATTGCCCTGCGCGCGCAACGGAAATTCGCTGCGGGTTGACGCCTCAAATAGTTCGAATAGGGAGATGATCGATGTTGGATTTCAGTCAGAGCAAGTCGCAGTCGGGGATCGAGCCGTGGCCACCGCTGGCAGAGATTGGCGCCAATATCTTGGAGGGCGATCCAAAGCAATCCGGCCGAGTGGATTTCGGCAGCATGGAGACGCCTATCATTTCGGGGGTTTGGGAGTGCACCCAAGGCAAGTTCCAGATTTCCTATCCGTGGAACGAGATGGCGACGATCCTCGAGGGCAGTGTCACCATCACCGATGCGAGCGGAACGTCCATGACCTTTGGGCCCGGCGACAGCCACTTCGCCGTCAAGGGGGAAAAGGTGACCTGGAATATTACCACTCCGAAGGTGCGCAAGTGCTTCTTCATCTACACCGGAGATCAGGTCGAGGCGGCGGCGGCCGAATAGCCGCTGCGCCGCCGTGCTAGGGGCGACTGGCGGGGCTATCCGCTGCGGACGAAGCCCCGCCAAGCGTCCGGGATCTCATAATTACAAGCCGTGAGCCGTCGGCCGTCCTGCGGTCGGCCGACCCGATGTTAACGGACTCACCAGGGCTCTGGGAGGTGGACAGATGGCGCGCGATCCGCGTTACGATATTCTCTTTACCCCCATCAAGATCGGGCCGAAAACAGCCAAGAACCGCTTCTATCAAGTGCCGCATTGCGACGCGATGGGGTTCAACAAGCCGCACGGAGACGCGAGCCACCGCCGCATGAAGGCCGAGGGCGGCTGGGGCGTGGTCTGCACGGAGCAGTGCTCGATCCACCCGACCTCGGACGCCACCCCCTACGGCGAGACGCGGATCTGGGACAAGGGCCACGCCAAACAGCTCGGCATGCTCGCCGACATGCTGCACGAGCACGACGTGCTAGCCGGCATCGAGCTCGCCCATAACGGGCTCGGCCTCGCCAACCGGGGCACCCACGAGATCCCCCTCGCGCCCTCGCCCCACATGGTCCATTACAACTGGGACCCGGTAATGGCGCGGGGCATGGACAAGCACGATATCCGCGAATATCGGCGCTGGCAGGCCGAGGCGGCGAAGCGCGCGGTGTCGGTCGGTTTCGACATCGTCTATGTCTATGCCGCCCACGATATCGCCCTGGCCCAGCATTTCCTGTCGCGGCGCAACAATCATCGCACCGACGAATATGGCGGCAGCCTGGAAAATCGGGCCCGCCTTATCGGCG
>JAUVWK010000299.1 GCA_030604165.1 Alphaproteobacteria bacterium
AGCGACCGGCCGGGCCGCGCCACCTCGCGGCCACCGATTTCAATGCGCCCGTGCTGCAGGGGCTCGAGGCCGGCGGCGATGCGCAGGGTCGTTGTTTTGCCGCAGCCGGACGGCCCCAGCAGGCACACGATCTCGCCCCGCTCGACCCGCAGATCGATGCCGTTGATCACCGGCGTGCCATCAAAGGCGTGGCGCACGCCTTCGAGTGCCAGGCCGGCGAATGCCTGGCCGGCCTCGCCGCGCCCGGCGCTCACGGCTGACCCCGAAGTTGGGTGCGCCCGGGTCGGGCACGGGCGATCGCGAGGCTCAGCAGAACCACCGGGAGCAAACCGACCGCGACGATCGCCAGCGCCGGCGTCGCCGCCTCGCGCAGTTGCTCGTCGGCCGCCAACTCGAAGGCCCGCACCGCGAGCGTATTGAAATCGAAGGGCCTGAGAATCAGGGTGGCCGGCAATTCCTTCATCACGTCGACGAGGACGAGCAGGCCGGCGGTCAGCAGGCTGCTGGTCATGATCGGCACGTGCACCCGCACCACGGTCGAGCCCGGGCCGAGCCCGAGCGAGCGCGCGGCGCCGTCCATCGCCGGCGTGACCTTGGTCAGGCTCGCCTCCACGGTGTTGAGCGAGACCGCGAGAAAGCGCACCAGATAGGCGAACAGCAAGGCGACCACCGTGCCGCTGAGAATCAGGCCCGTCGAGAGCCCGAACGTCGCGCGCATCCAGGCATCGATGCCGTTGTCGAGCCAGGCCAACGGCAGCAGCACGCCCACCGCGATCACCGAACCCGGCACCGCATAGCCCAGAGAGGCGATGCGGGCCGCCGCCTTGGTCACCGGGTTCGGGCTGAGCCTAAGGCCATAGGCCACCAGCAACGCGATCCCGACCGCCAGCGTCGCCGCGCCGGCCGCCAGCGCGATGCTGTTCGCCGCATAGCCCCAGAACCGTCCGTCCACCGTCTCGCCCGCGGTCCCGGCCGCCCAGACCAGCAGCTGCCCGCCCGGCAGGAGAAACCCCAGGCCGATGGGAAGAAAACAAACCAGAATGGCGCCCGCGGCGCGCCCGCCACGCAGGCGGTAGGTCGGCAAGGCGCGATAGCGGCGCGAGGTGTGGTGGAAGCGCGCGCGCCCACGGGAAAGCCGCTCGCCCACGACGAGCACGAGGACGAAGGCCAGCAGAATCGCGGCGAGCTGTGCCGCCGCCGAGGCGTCGCCCAGGCCGAACCAGGTCCGGTAAATCCCGGTGGTGAAGGTGTCCACGCCAAAATGCTGGACCGCGCCGAAATCGCTCAGCGCCTCCATCAACGCCAACGAAACACCGGTAACGATGGCCGGGCGGGCCAACGGCAGGGCGACGCCGGTGAAAATCCGCCACGGTGTGCGTCCCAGCGTGCGGCCGATTTCGAGCACGCAAACCGACTGTTCCAGGAACGCGGCCCGGGCCAGCATGTAGACATAGGGGTAAAACACGAAGGTCAGCACCGCGACGGCGCCGCCCACCGAGCGGAACTCCGGAAACCAGTAGTCGCCACGGCTCCAGCCGAAGCTGTCGCGCAAGCCGGTCTGCACCGGGCCGGCAAAATCGAAGAGGCCGGTATAGGTATAGGCGATGGCGTAAGCCGGCACGGCGAGCGGCATGAGCAGCGCCCACTCCAGCACCGGCCGCCCGGGAAATCGACACATGGTGACCAGCCAAGCCGCGCCGACGCCGATCACGGAGGTGCCGATCCCGACACCGAAAATGAGCCACGCCGTATTGGCGACGTAACGCGCCAACACGGTGGCGGCGAGATGGCGCCAGACCTCGCCGGCCGGGACGAAGACATGGCCGAACACGACCAAGACGGGCACGGCCACGATCGCCGCGACGAGCACCGCGAGGACACTCCAGCCCGTGAACGCCGGGCTTCGGCCGCGGAAGGCTACCGCGCCGACGCGACCGGCGAAGTCATTGATCGACGAAATCACGGATCGACGAATTCATGGATCGACGAAATCATGGATCGACACGGCGCCTCGGTTCTTGCCTCGCATCGCACCTGATCGGCAGGGCGGCGGAAGGGCCGCGATTCACGGCGAAGACCGCCCCTACCCGCTCAAAACGAAGGCGCGCTCATGCCCCCACCCTGGGCACATTTGGTCATGGTTAGCTGCCGCCATTAGATGCAATTGCAACTCATTATCAACAACTGTACGGTACCGCCCCAGCGCTGCCCTGTCCACACTTCTCGGTCGCGTGACCGGCCCCGCGGTCGGCCCCGGCGCACCTGCCCGGAACCGGCCTCCGAGGCGCTCCGTCCGGTGCCGCGTCCGCCCGATTTGCCAAGAAACCCGATTTGCCAATAAAAATGCCGCGGTCCGCCGAGATTCAACCACGCTCCGGCTCGGAGGGATCGAACGACGCGCCGCCGACGCCGCTGCTGGGGGTATCCAAGGGCTCGACCGAGCCGCCGTCAATATCGCTCTCCGCCGCGTCAACCTGCGCGTCGGGGTCGGGATCGGGGTCGGGATCGGGGTCGGGGTGGGTTTCATCCGCGGTCAATTCGCCCAGGACCGCCGCGCCCACGTCGCCCGTGCGCAGCAAACCCGCCGCCTTCAGTTCATCGACACCCGGCAAGTCGTCGAGATTTTCCAGGCCGAAGTGATCGAGGAACCCGGCTGTCGTCACCCAGGTGATGGGGCGGCCAGGCGCGCGGCGGCGGCCCTTCGGCTTGATCCAATCGGCCTCGAGCAGCAGGTCGAGCGTGCCACGGCTGAGGCCGACGCCGCGGATCTCCTCGATTTCGGCCCGCGTGACCGGCTGGTGATAGGCGATGATCGCGAGCGTCTCCAGCGCGGCGCGGGATGGCCGCCGCTTGACCGTGCGATAGACGGTCAAATGCTTGGCCAGGTCCGGCGCGGTGCGAAACACCCAACCGTGCGCCACCCGGCACAGGTTGACGCCCCGTCCGGCATAGATTTCCGCAAGACGCGCCAGCAAATCCTCGATGCCCACGCCCGGGCTGAGCTGGTCGGCCAAGGCCTCTCGGTCCATCGGATGATCGGCCGCGAACAGCAGCGCTTCGAGGATACGCAAGTCGCGGGCGGTCTCGTCCCCGAAGGGCTCCGGCTCCGCCAAGGGTGCGGGATCGGCGAGATCGTTTGTCCGTCGCTCGGTCATGGCGCCGCTTGGTTCCTGCGCACATAGATGGGGCCAAATGGCTCCAGTTGCTTGAGTTGCAATTTTCCCTCTCTGGCCAGCTCGAGGCTGGCGGCAAATGTCGTCGCGACGGCGGAGCGCCGCAACAGGCCGTGCAGGCCAACCGGCAAGAAGCGACCCAACGCCTCCCAGTCGGGCATCGCGCCCAGCATCTGCGCCAAGCGTCGATAGGCGTCCTCCATCGAATAAACCTCCGACGCCTCGATGCGCAAGGTCTCTGCCTGGGTCCGCGCCTGATGGGCGGCATAGCTACTCAGCAGCTCGTAAAGCGCGGCCTCGAACACAGGCGTGCGGACAATCTCCACGCCTTCGGGCGCGCCGCGCGCGAAGACCTCGGTGCCGAGCCGGGGCCGCGCCATGAGACGCGTGGCCGCCGCCCGCATCGCCTCGAGCCGACGCAGTCGCAGGGCCAGCGCGGCGGCCATTTCCTCGCCCGATGGCTCCTCGTCGGCCTCGGGCTCGGGCAACAGCAGCCGCGACTTCATGTAGGCCAGCCCCGCCGCCATGACCAGATCATCGGCGGCAACCTCGAGCTTCACCTCGCGCGCCCGACCGATGAAGCTCAGATACTGCTCGGCGAGTTGCAGGATCGAGATCCGGGTCAGATCCACTTTCTGCGTGCGCGCCAAGGCCAGCAAAACATCGAGCGGGCCCTCGAAGCCGTCGAGATCGAGGATCAGCGCGTCGTCGCCCGCGGCGTACGCGGACGCCGCGATAGCGGCCTGCGCGCCGGCCTCGACCGGCTCTCGCGGCGCCCCCTCCGACCTCTCCTCGTTCGTCATGTTGCCGACATTTCTAGCCAAGCCCGAATATCGTCACGATCACCGACAGGATCGTATCGACCACCGGAATAACGATCCACAGCAGCGGGCTCAAAGATACCCCGAATTGCTCGCCGAGCATCGGTAAAACGAAGAGCAGCGCCAGCAAAATAATCATACCGAAGCGCTCGATCCGGGCGAAGCGAATGGCATAGGCGCGCGGCAGCAAGCCGGTCACGACGCGGCCGCCATCAAGTGGCGGCAAGGGCAGCATGTTGAACACCGCCAGCATGATGTTCAGGATCAGCGCCCGGCTCAATGCCTCCACCCACCAGTTGGCGAACCCTTCAGGAAACAAGGCCGCGGCGTGCAACAATCCCGCCGCGGCACAGGCCAGGATGATATTGGCCCCAGGCCCGGCCAGCGCCA
>JAUVWK010000158.1 GCA_030604165.1 Alphaproteobacteria bacterium
TGCGATCCCCGAAGCTGACCGACCAGCCCCGCCGCGTGCCAGGTGGTGCCGCAGGTGAGTTGCCGGCGTTCCAGCAGCAGCACGTCCGTCCAGCCGAGCTTGGCCAGGTGATAGGCCACCGAGCAGCCGATCACGCCGCCGCCGATAATGACCGCCGAGGCGCGGTCCGGAAGCTCCGATGCCATTGCCACCGCTCCTCAGGTCTTAATTGGCGATGGGGAGTTGGCGTACTTCGTCCAAGGCGTCGGCCAAACTGCGCACCTCGCTCCAGCCGACCTTGGCCATCTCCAACGCGGGCTCGTGCAGGTGGGGCAGGGTGGTGCCGGTGCACTCCTCGACGATGATCGGCTTGAGGTCGCGGTACATGGCGTCCTTGGAGGTCGCCGCCACGCATTGGTTGGTGAGCACGCCGATGGTCAGCACGGTTTCCGCGCCGAGGCCGCGCAGCACCACCTCGAGGTTGGTGTTGTAGAAGGCGCTGAGACGGGTTTTTTCGATGTACCAGTCGTCCTCGGCGGGCGCGAGATCGTCGTAGATCTGGTAGCCCCAGGTGTTCTGGCGCAGACCGCCGTCTTTCAGGAACGGCCTGAGGTCGAAGAGCGGGCCGGCATCGCGGGCGCCTCTGGTGCCGTGCCGGGTCCAGATGACCGGGATGTTCTTTGCGCGCACCGCCGCCAAGAGCTCGATGGTGGGCTCGATGACGCGCCGCATATGGCTGATGTCGATGCCCTGCTTCGCGTACCAGCCATCGGGATGAAGGAAATCGTTTTGCGGGTCGATAATGACGAGCGCCGTCTTGCTCGGCACCAGATGCCACCGGATGATGGCGAAGGGCGCAGTGAATTCAGGACTCTCGGTCGCGGCCATGCGGTGGACCCTCCTATTGTTCCGTCTTGCGAATGGTTTCAGTGCCGGCCTTGTGCTCGGCTCGATAGCGTTCGCGCAGGCGTTTCGTCGCCTCGCTATCGAGGGCTCCAGTCGCCGCATCGATCGCGACCCCATAGTCGCGCTGCGCCAATTCCACGGTGGTGAAGCCGTCCATCACATCCGACCAAACCAGCTCGGGCTCGCGCTCGAGCGGGTCGCCGTAGCCGCCCGAGCTGGGCACGGTAATCTCGATGGTATCGTTCGCCTGCAAGCGCCAGCCCGTGAACTTGGAGGGCCAGGATTCTTCTTCCGCTTCGCCCCGGTTGCGCACGACCGAGGCGTTGAGCCCGTCGTGGCCGCCGAAGATGCCCCAGGGAGCGTCCGACTCATGGCGCTCGCCCTCGCAGCTCACCATGCTGTCTTCGAGCAGCCGATTGACGCGCACCATGCCGATGCCGCCCCGCCACTTGCCGGCGGCGCAAGGCTCGTCGCGCAGCTCGTAGCGCTCGGTGCGCAGCGGGAAGCGCCATTCGAGCTCCTCGATCGGGTTGTTGCGCGTGTTGGCGATGAGGCAGTCGACCGAATCGAGCCCGTCGCGTTTGGGCCGTCCGCCGTAGGAGCCCTCGTCGACCTCGAGATAGACCCAGTATTCGCCCACCTCGTCGTCGAAGCCGGAATAGGAGATGAAATGCAGATGGGCGGAATTGCCGGCCGTGATCTTGTCGGGCATCACCGGGGCAAGGGCGCGCAACACCAGGTCGACGGCGCGTTGCACCTGGCAAAAGCGCGCGAAGCACGAGCGCGGGAAGTTCGGGTTGAAGATGGAGCCCTTCGGCGCGATCACGCGGATCGGTTTGATCATCCCTTCGTTCTGCGGCACGAAGACGGCATGGGTGGTTTCGTCCAAGAACAGCATGCGGGTGATGAAGGCCATCGCCGAACAGGTGGTGCCCTCGAAGGGGACGTTGTAACCCGTCGGGACCTCGTCGCTCGACCCCGTCAGGTCGTAAGTGATCTCGTCGCCCTTGATGATGACCTGGACCTTGACCGGGAGTTGCTTGCCGCGATTGACACCGTCGTCGTCGAGATAGCCGACTCCGGTGGTGTAGGTGCCGTCGGGGAGCTTTTCGATCTCGCGGCGCAACATGCGCTCGGAATACTCGATCCAGTAGGCGCCCGCTTCGGCGACCGCCTCGCGGCCATAGCGATTGACCAGCTCGAGATAGCGCCGCTGCGCCAGCTCGCAAGCCGCGATCATCGCTTCGACGTCGCCCTTGTTGTGGGTCGGGGTGCGGACGTTCTCCAGAATGTGCTGCCAGACGCCTTCCTGGCGCACGCCTTTCTCCGCCAACTTGACGGCGCGATAGATATTGCCCTCGGCGTAGATGTCGAAGACGTCGATGTTGATGCCCGGAAAGGAGCCGCCGATGTCGAGAAGATGGGCCGAGGCGCCGGTGAAACCGACCAGCTCGCCGTGGTGAAAAATCGGCATCACGATGGCGCAGTCGGGCGAATGCGTGGCGCCATGATAGGGATCGTTGTGGAAGATGATGTCGCCCTCGTGGATATCGTCACCGAGGAGCTTGATCACGTTCTGGACGATTTTCGGCATCGCGCCCATGAACATCGGCGTCGATTCGGATTCGGCGAGCTGATTGCCGTCGCGATCGAAAATGCCGGCGCCCAAGTCCTCGGACTCGCGGATAATCGAGGAGTACGACATGCGGTAAAGCACGCCCGCCATTTCCTGGGCGACGGCCGTGAAGGCGCCGCCGATAACGCGCATGAGGATGGGGTTCGCCAGCTCGGTGGAGCGCTCGCTCAGCGCCGCCGAGCAGTCGATGATGAGGTTGCCGTAGCGGTCCACCTGGGCGACGCAGCCGGGTGGAATCACGGTCGTCGAATCGTACTGCTCGACCACCGCCGGGCCTTCGATGCGGTTGCCCGCCTTGAGCTGCGCGCGGTCGTAATAGGGTGTCAGGCGTTGCTCCGCCTTGCCGTGCACATCGAAGACCACCTCGCGCTCGAGGGTTTTCTCGGCGCCGGCTGGAGCCGTGCCGCCGGCCTCGATCTCGGGCCACTGCAGCTCCGGAATACGCCCGATACCGACGGCGCGGATGTTAATGATCTCGATCGCGGCGTCGAAGCGGTGGCCATACTCCGCCTCGTGGGCCTTGTGGAAGCCGTCCTTGAGGGCCTCGACCCAGGCCGCGTCGATGTCGCCCGCCGGCACGTCGAAGCGCACCTCGTAGCCCTGCCCGGCGTAGCGGCAGTCGGCCAGGCGTCGCACCAGACGGTCCCGTTCGGGCACGGCGTCGGCCTCGAGGCGGGCAGTGGCCTGGCCGCAAAGCTCGGCAAAGCGGGTGCGCAGCTTGTCGAGGTCGAGCTTCTTGAGCGGGTGGCGCTCGGTGGCGACGAACTCGTGCTGCATGTCGGTGGCCAGCAGCCCGGTGGCCGACAAAATGCCCGGATGCGGCGGCACGAGCACGCGCGGCACCTGGAGCTCGAGGGCGATGTCGCAGGCGAACAGCGGCCCGGCGCCGCCCGCGGCGACCAGCGTGAACTCGCGCGGGTCGTAGCCGCGGCGCACGCTGGAGAGCTCGATCGCCTGCACCATGCTGAATTTCTGAATTTGCAACGCGCCGAGCGCGGCCTCCTCGACGCTCATCTCGAGTTGGCCGGCGAGCCGCGCCATCGCCGTGCGCGCGAGCTCGAGGTCGAGCGGCATGCCGCCATCCAGCAAGCCGCGCTCGGGCCGCAAGCGCCCGAGCACGAGCTGCGCGTCGGTCGAGGTGGGCTCGGTGCCGCCTTGGCCATAACAGGCGGGCCCGGGGTCGGCGCCGGCCGATTGCGGCCCGACGCGAAAGACGCCGCCCTCGTCGACATGGGCGATCGAACCGCCGCCATGGCCGATGGTGTCGATGTCGACCATCGGGATCATCGCCTGGTAGTCGCCCACCTTGGTGTCGAGCAGGTGGCGCATGCGCAGCTCGCCGTCGGCGGCGACGGCGATGTCGGCCGAGGTGCCGCCGATGTCGAGGGTAAAGACGTTGTCGAAACCGGCCATCTTGCCGGCCCAGATGCCGCCGATGAGGCCGGCGACCGGCCCCGACATCATCAAATTGACGGGGCGCATTGTCGCGCTCTCGACCGTGGCCATGCCGCCCGAAGACTGCATGAGCTGGATGCTGTGCGCAAAACCCGCCTCGCGCATGGCGTCGTTGAAGCGCTGCACGTAGCGCGCGACCTTGGGCCCGACATAGGCGTTGAGGCAGGTCGTCGAGAAGCGCTCGAATTCGCGGTAGAGCGGCAGCACCTCGCTGGAGACCGACAAATAGGTGTCGGGAAACTCCTCCGCCAGAATCTCCTTGATGCGTTGCTCGTTGTCCGGGTTCAGATAGGAGTGCAGGAGACAGACGGCGACGGCGTCGACGCCGGCCTCGCGCAGCGCCCGCGCGCAGGTTCGCACCTCGTCCTCGTCGAGCGCCACGAGGCTCTCGCCCAGCGGCGCCGTCACGCGTTCCTTGACCGTGAGGCAATGGCGCCGCTTGACCAAGGGACGCGACTGCCAGGGAAGCTCCTGTTGAAGCGAAAAATTGTAAGGCTTCTTGTGGCGCGCGATGTGCAGGATGTCGCGGAAGCCCGCCGTGGTGATCATGCCAACCTCGGCCCCGGTGTGGGTCAGGGTTATGTTGGTCGCGACGGTCGTGCCATGGAGCAAGAGGTCGATCTGCGGCAGCCCGAGATCGGCTTTGGCGCAGACCTTGTTGACCCCGTCCACCACGGCGCGCGCCGGGTCGTCGGGGGTGGAGGGCACCTTGTCGACGGTGATGCGGCCCGCCTCTTCGTCGACGAGGATGAGGTCCGTGAAGGTTCCGCCGACATCGACGCCGATGCGCTTCATCGTTCGCTCCCGCTTTGCGTTCGCCCCTTGGGGGTCGTTAGTCGATTGCCGCGATGACCTCGCGGCCGACGCGCTCGATCTGGTCCGGCACGCCGTTCAGATAGGCCGAGGATATCTCCGTGACACCGAGCTCGGCGAGCGTTTCGATGCGCTCGATGCAACGCGCCGGCGGGCCGGCAATGGCAAAGCTATCGATCAGCTCATCCGACAGGTAGGCCGAATGCTCGGCGGAGGAATCCAGGTGCCCGGCATAATAGTCGTAATGATCGCGCCGCTCATCGACGATGCGCGCCAGCTCGGGCGGCATGCCGTGGCTCGGGTTGGCGCGCACCACGTCTTCGAGGTGATTGGCGGCGCAAGCCGCGGACCAGCGGGTCTTGTCCAGGGCCTCGCGCGTCTCGTCCGACACCCACATGCCGCACAGCAGGGCAATCTCGACCTCCGCCGGATCGCGCCCGGCTTGCTTGGCGCCGTCGTGAACCTGGGCAATGGCCCAGCGCACGGCGGCCGGGTGGGTGCCGACCTGAAGCATGACGATGTCGGCGATGGCGCCGCCGAGACGCAGATTGCGCGGCCCGGTCGCCGAATACATCAGCGGCACCTTTTCATTGGCCCAGCGGATGCGGATTTCTTCCCCTTGCTCGTCGACCGGCTCGCCGGCCATGAGCGCCTTGGTTTTGCGCAGAACGCCTTCCATCTTCGCGGTCGGTAACGGCTTGTGCCCCAGCGTCCGCACGGCACTGTCGCCACGGCCCAGCCCCAGGATCATGCGCCCCGGATGGAGCCGCGCCAAGGTTGCCGCGGCGCTGGCGCTCACCGTGTAGTGCCGCGTTATGGCGTTGCTGACGGCGGTGCCGAACTGCATCCGCTCGGTCGCGGCGAGCCCGCTCGCGATATAGACATAGGCGTCCTCCCAAAGCATCTGGGAATCGACATGCCAGGCGCGGTCGTAGCCGCTGGCCTCGAGGTTCTGAACCGCCGTGATATATTCCGGAAAATCCTCGCACAAGAAATGCGCGCCAAACTTCATTGCTGCCTCCCGGTCCAGTGTCGGTTCCAAAATATGCCGCTTGGCGCGGCAAATTCCCTGTCGGGGCTGCCGTATGGGCTCTCACAACAGCCCTTAATTCCATCGGTTTTCGATCCGACTTGTGTTAGGGTCGTGAAAATTTTCCTGATTTCTTCACAACCGTGAAATTGTAGACGTATTTTTCAGTATTGTGAAGATTCTTGTGAGCAAATTACGTTGAGGGAGCGTCTTGTGTCGACCCAAGGTTCAGAGCGGCTCAAACATCCCGTGGACCTGCCCGAGAATGTCGAGACCGGCGACGGCGCCAACGATCGCGTTGCCGAGCAAATCCGCGAGTTGCGCAAAGCGAAGAATGTCACGCTTCAAGACCTGGCCGACAAAGCCAAGCTCTCGGTCGGCTATCTGAGCCAGGTCGAAAGAGGCCGTTCGCAACTTTCGGTTGCCAATTTTCTACGCATCAGCCGGGCGCTGGATGTTCACTTGAACTGGTTCTTCCAAGGGGCGTTCGAAGCGCCGGCGGAAGAACGCGACGTGGTGGTCCGTGCGCACAACCGCCGCACGATCCGTTTTCCGGGTCTGGGGCTGACCGAGGAATTGCTCTCCCCTTCGCTCACCGGGCCGTTGGAGCTGGTTGTCAGCGTCTTGGAACCGGGTGGTGACACGGGCGAGCCCTATACGCACAAGGGGCATGAGGCGGGCGTGGTGGTGGCGGGCGAGCTCGAGCTATGGATCGGCGAGAAATATTATCGTCTGCACGAAGGCGACAGCTTTTCGTTTCCCAGCA
>JAUVWK010000527.1 GCA_030604165.1 Alphaproteobacteria bacterium
ATTCATGCAAAATATCGGCCCCCAGCCTGGTCTCGTGGCTGAGGCCCAAGAGCCAATCGAGGCTGACCTGCAAGGTCGCCGCGATGGCCGCTACCGTGTCGGCGCGCGGCAGGCGCTCCACCCCATCCGAGAGCAACTGCGAAAGCGTGGAGCGGTCGATACCGACCCGGCTTGCCAACGCCGAGCGGCTGATCTCCACCCGGGTCATGGCTTCCTTGAGCCTGACGCGGAACTGCCGCGCCACCTCGCGCCGATCCGTGATCTCGCCTGGCGCGCCCCCGCTGCGAAATTCCACCGTATCGTGCGAATTCGTCATGGTGATGCACTATATCATTGCGTCGGGTAATGTCCTACGCCGGTGAAATTACAAACATCTCATGAGATGGCAAAATCGACGACTGTTGCTCGTGGTTCGCGGCGGCTTAATGAGCAGGGGATGAAAAGTCGCAAATCCAGGACATAATTGCCGCGTAGGATTGCGGCAACGCCCAACCCGCCCCGAATCTGTTCTGCGCCGCGTCAGAGCTTGTCGGTGAAGTCCCGGTTGGATTTGCGCGCCGCATCGCCGCGGCCGAAAAAAGCGTGCCGCGACATGTCCGGCGAATATCGGCTGGCCGGAGTTTCCCGGCCCAGCGCCTCGGCCAGGCTGCGGACATGGTGCGGGCCGGCGCCGCAACAGAGACCTAGATAGCGCGCGCCCAGGTCATGAGCCGCCCGCCCGAACGCGGCGATCTCGTAGCGATTGCAGACGAACGGATCGAGCGCCGTGGGAAACGGCCGGTCGTCCGGAATGCAGGCGCAGGCGGGATCGTGCAACGCCTGAAAGGTCGGCTGATCCGCGGTCGTGCGGTAGGGCACCGGCAGCGCCGCGACGTGACAGGAAACGGCGTCCCGGATCGTCTCGATCAGCGGCAACATGGTGCGCGGTCCGCGAATGCAATTGAGGCCGACGACCTCGGCGCCGGCGTCCTCGAGGCGCTTGCAGGCTTCCGCCAGATCGAGCCCGTCGCGCAGCACGCCCGCGCGGTGGGGCGCGAAGGTGACGACGGCCGGCTTGCCGCAGGCGCGCATCGCCGCCAGCGCGATCAGGGCTTCGTCGAGCCACGAGAAGGTTTCGCCAATGATGAAATCCACCCCGGCAGCGGCCGCCCAAGCCACCTGCTCCTCGAACATGGCGCGGATCGTCTGGCGCAGCGCCGCGTCGCCGGGCTCGTAAATGTTGGTGTTGCAGATATTGCCGGCGAGCAACGTGCCGCTTTCGCGCGCCACCTCGGCGGCGAGCGCGAGCGCCTGCCGGTTTATCGATTCAACGAGCTTCTCTTTGCCGACAACGCGCAGCTTTTCCCGATGCGCGTAGTAGGTGAAGGCTTCGACCACATCCGAGCCGGCATGCACGAAATCGCGATGCAGCTGGCGCACCACCTCGGGGTGCTCCA
Source organism: Alphaproteobacteria bacterium (assembly GCA_030604165.1). GTDB lineage: Bacteria > Pseudomonadota > Alphaproteobacteria > UBA828 > UBA828 > JAUVWK01. The sequence goes on from JAUVWK010000527.1 coordinate 1,437, forward strand.
ACACCACCTCCGGCACGAAAGGGCCCGCCTGCACGTAGCCGCGCCGTTCGAGCTCGAACAGATAGCCCTCGGCGACAATCACGGGGCCGGCGCTCAGCCGCTCGAGCAAACCGCCCGTGTCGGTCGCCCTCTCCTTCGTAACACCCGAGACCCCCTCTCGTGCTTCCAGGCGATCAAGCGCGCCTGCCCGCGCCAACCTTCAGCGGCTCAATTACGGCAACTCAAAGCCTCCCGCAAGAGTTTTTGGTCTTATTCCTCGCCATGCCAATAGTCGAGCTCGGCGTCGTTGGAGGTGAAAAAGCGCACGGTGTGGCCCTCGTGGCCGGGCGCCGCGCCCGCCATCACGCCGCGCTTACCTGAATCCGGATATTCGAACGTGTCGGGCTCGATCATCGTGCTGAGCGCCAAATAACGCAGCTCGCCGTCGGACGAGGCGATGAGCTGGTGTGCCGTACCCGGCCCGACCGGCGTCGAGATCACATCGCCCGCCTTGACCGGGTAGCGCTCGCCGTCGTAGCGCAGCGTTCCCTGCCCCTCGAGAATCACGAACAGCTCTTCGTTGCCGTGGTGCAGATGATAGGGCCAGGCCCGCTTGCCGGGCGGCACCACCACCAACCGACAACCGAGCTTTTGCGTGCCGAGTTCGCGCCCGAGATGACCGATTTGCGCCGCGAACTTGTCGCCGTGCCCGTGCGCCTCGAAGGCGACCTCGGCGATATTGAGAATGGGTGCCTTGCTGGTCATCCAACATCTCCCCTTTAGAGACTCCAATACCGGCGCTAGTTGCATGGACGCCACGGCCGGAGTCAATCCGGACTTGCCCCAGACGCGAATGACGTCGAGCCACCGCAACGGCCGCGACGGGGCCGGCTCCGGCGCATTGGTTAAGGAAATATTATCGATGCAAGCCTAGCGTCAATTTTGGGAGCCCAGGAGCGGTAGTTTTTCCGGGCCTGTCCGTTCGGCCACTGCCTTAGGGTCGCTCCCGTTGTTGTGGTTGATGGCAACGTGGTGCGGCGAAATACCACCATGAAATTGCACAAACCTTCGTCGCTTCGAGCGCCCGCCCAGTGTCTGGCGACGCTGCTAATCCCGGTCATTGTCGCGTTGGCGCTGGGTTCGGTGCCGCCTCCCGCCA
>JAUVWK010000284.1 GCA_030604165.1 Alphaproteobacteria bacterium
AGATGGCGCGTTCCAGCAGACCGGCGCGGGCAAGTGCTGCCTTGATCTTCGGCAGATTGCGGCCAACCTTCATGATCACGGCGGCGTCGCAATCCTTCAGCCGCATGGTCAGCCGATCCTCCTCCATGGTGCCGCACAGCACGACCAGCGCATCGTCGCCGCAGGTGATCGGTGCCGAGGCACTGGTCCAACAGCCTCTCATGGCGGTGATGCCGGGGATCACCTCACAAGGATGCGTCTCGGCAAGCCGTGCATGCAGATGGACGTAAGAGCCATAGAACAAGGGATCGCCGCCACAGAGCACGGCCACGTCCTGGCCTGCATCCAGCCGTTCGGCGATCTCGGCGGCGGCCGCATCGTAGAAACTGGAAAGCGCGTCCAAATAGCAGGGCTGGTCTGCCGGAATTTCGGTGGTGAAGGGATAGTCGAGACGGACGATCTCGGCGTCTGGATTGAGTTGCCCATCGACGCTGCGCCAAGCATTGCCGGCGTGACCCTTCTTGGCGAAATAGGCGATGACCGGCGCAACTTTCAGAATGCGCGCAGCCTTGAGCGACATGAGTTCGGGATCGCCCGGGCCGACGCCAACGCCGTAAAGCTTCCCGCGTGTCTCCGTCATCACTCCGCCTCACTGGCCAACGCATTGACCGCCGCGACAGCCATGGCACTTCCGCCCTTGCGCCCTCTGACGGTGAGAGACGGAACGGCCCTGTAAGCCTCGAGCGCGAGCTTCGATTCGGCGGCACCGACAAAGCCGACCGGCATGCCGATGATGGCGGCGGGCTTGGGCGCACCCATTTCAAGCAGCTCGAGCAGGCGGAACAACGCCGTCGGCGCATTGCCGATCGCCACCAGCGCGCCGGCGAGCTTTCCCTTCCACAGGTCGATAGCAGCAGCCGAGCGCGTATTGCCGAGACGCGCCGCCTGTGCGGCGATATCGGCTGCGTCAAGTGTGCAGATCACTTCGTTCGCCGCAGGAAGTCGTGCGCGAGTGATGCCGTTGGCCACCATCTTGGAATCGCAGAGGATCGGTGCGCCAGCGAGCAACGCGCCGCGCGCGGCCGCCGTAAAGTCCGGCGCGAACACCAGCTCATATGCGATCTCGACCATGCCGCAGGCGTGAATGATGCGCACTACCACTCGCGCCTCGTCCGGCGTGAAGCGCGTAAGATCGGCCTCGTTCCGTATGGTGGCGAAGGAGCGGCGATAGATTTCCGCGCCGTCGCGGATGTAGTCGTAAGACGCGCTCATGGCCGGCGCTCCTTCATCGCGGAAATCGCCTGGTCGAGCGTGAGGCCGGTCATCGACGGCGGATCGCCCGCGCGTCCATCGCGCACCAGATCGTAGCGGCCATTGCGCCCGATCAGGGTGATGTCGGCTGTGCCGCGATAGGCGCATGATTTCTCGCAACCCGAGATGTGAACCATTAGGCCGTGCATCGCCGCGGACGCGGCAAACTTGGCAGCATCGGCGCGCGTCTGCACGCTCGCGTTGCGGCAGGCTGGCGCGCCAACGCAAGCCTGAATGGCAAGTCGTGCATCGCCAGCGTCAATAATAAGTCCGAGTGCCGCCAGCGCATCGCCGAGCGCCTCGGCCTCGGCGGCCTTGACCCCCGCGAAGACCAGCACGCGCCAAGGCGTGGTCCTCAAACTGCCGTCGCCGTGCCGCTCGGCCAGGTCGGCAAGCGCGGCGAGCGTGCGCGCGTCAATCTGGCCAAACGGCAGACCTGCGCCATAGGCACCTTGCTCACCGGACTCCGAATAGGCGGTGAAACCGACCGGCGGCGTTCGCGCAGGATGCATCCGCTCGGCCAAGATGACAGTCTCAAGATCAGCCGCAGCGAACACGGCCTCGCCGCCGACCCGCACGACGAGATCGCCCATGCGGCGGGGGCGCTCGACGTCCTTGCGCCCAAGCGCGAGGAAGGCGCGCGCGAGCTTGCAAACCACGCCGGGGACCTGCGCCGATCCGCAAATGCAGGCAAGGTCGCTGCCATCTAGCCAAACAGCGATGCGGTCTCCAGCAGAGCGGACCATGATGTCGGCGCGAACGCCCGCAAGCGGCAGCACCCCTCCCCCGTCGACCAGAACACCGAACTTTCCTGGAAGCGCGCGCAAAGCCATCTCGCTCGCCAGCATGTCCTCGATCGCTCCAGCCACCGCATGGGAATCGAAACAGGCGCTTGCATCGTCAGGCCCGAGCGGGCTCGCCATCACGTTGCGGATGTGCTCGACGCCCGGCTCAGACGCCGCGAGCCCATGGGCAAGGGCGATTGCGGCAAAGGCTTCCGCCGAGGCAGGCGAAAGCCCCCTCACTTGCAAGTTTGCCCGCGCGGTAAGATCGATCTGGCCGTTGCCATAGCGTGATGCGGCCTCTGCCAGCTCACGCACTGCGCTCGCGTTCATACTTGCCGCCCTCGGCTTGATCCGCACCAGCCAGCCGTCGCCCGATTCCATTGGCTGCAGCAGCGACGGGCACCAGCCCTTGCGTAAAATCGCGGCGGTCATGACCCGCTCCTCGCGAGTACGGCGGCGACGCTGTTCCGCTTGGGGCGCCAAAGATCGCGGCGCATTGCCTCGTCGAAGCGGGCGCACATGGCCTCGCGGGCTCTCGGATTGGCGTCACGCAGAAAGGCGTCGACCGTCTCGTCGCCGAGCGTCGCATCGAACAAAATGTCGAATTGCCGGTCGAGGCGAGCCGGCAAGGTGGCGGCGAAAGCGAACAAGCCCTCGACACTGCGGGTGATCTCCGCCGCGCCACGATAGCCGTGGCTCGTCATACCCTCGATCCACACCGGGTTCGCAGCCCGCCCCCGCACGATTCGGGCGATCTCCTCGGCAAGCGTGCGCACGCGAGGGGCATCGGGGCGCGACGTGTCGCCATGATAAAGCGCAGGGGCATTGCCGAGCGCTTCGGCTGCCGCGGCAAAGCCGCCTTCGTAGGCCGCATAATCGAGGCTCTCGAGAAGATCGATTTCGGCGTGGTCCTGCTGATGCAGGAAAGCATCCGCCTCGCGCACCTGCGCGGCGAACGCCTCTCGATCGCGTCTGCCGTCGATGCCCTTGCCGTAGGACGTGGCAGAAACATCCAGATAATCCGCGCCGAGATCGCTGCGTTGCTCCCAGGCGCCGCGCTCGACCCGCTCGGCAACGCCTGCACCGTAATTTCCGGGGCTGGCGCCAAAGATGCGGGCGGTTACCCGCCGAAGCGCGTCGCCCTCAAGCCCGCGCGCTGAGGCCGCAAGCGGGTTTAAGTCGTCAGGCTCATCGCGCGCGGCAATGGCGCGCACGGCTTCATCGTAGAGCGCGATCTGCGCCTCGAAGGCATCGCGGAACAACCCTGAAATGCGCAAGGTCACGTCGATGCGCGGCCGGTCGAGCCTGGCAAGCGGCAAGATCTCGACGCCGGTCACCCGCGAGGAGCCATTGTCCCAAATGGGGGCTGCGCCCATCAGGACAAGCGCCAGCGCCAGGTCCTCGCCGCCGGTGCGCATCGTGGCACTGCCCCAAAGATCGATGACAAGCTTGGCCGGCCAGTCACCATGATCCTGCACATGCCGCCGCAACAATTCCTCGGCCGCCTTCTCGGCGAGCACCAGCGCCGAGCGGGTTGGCACCGCGCGCGGATCGATGGTGTAGAGATTGCGCCCCGTCGGCAGCACATCGGCACGACCCCGCGTCGGCGCACCGGCAGGGCCCGGCCCAACGAAGGCGCCGTCGAGTGCCGCGATGAGCGCCCGACGCTCGCCCGCCGCGGCCTCATCGAGGCGTTGCGCGAGCACGCCCGGCGCGACGCCTGGATTTGACGCGGCGAGCGCGTCGAGGAACGCAGGCCGACGATCGGCGTCGAGAGCGCGGCCGAACACATGCAAACCCTCCCTGATCTGCAAATCCTTCACGTCGCACAGATAGGCATCGAGCCTGGCAAGCTGATCGTCTGCAGGACTCTGCCGGTCTGCACCGCTCTCGGCGAGTAGCCCTGCCGTCTCGGCCCGTTCCAGAATTTCGCGGCGCAGCAACCCCGTGCGCCGGCGGTCGAGCCCGTCGGCGGCGGCATATTCGTCGATCAGTCTTTCAAGCTCCAGAGCAGAACCGTGCTGCCCCGCCGTCTTCAGCAGCGGCGTGAGATGGCCGATGGTGACGGCGCCGAGCCTGCGCTTGGCGGCGGCAGCCTCGCCTGGATTGTTGACGATGAAGGGGTAGACGACCGGCAATCCGCCGAGCAGCACGGACGGCAGGCAATTCGCCGACAAAGCCACGGCCTTGCCGGGCAGCCATTCCAAGGTGCCGTGGGTGCCGAGATGGATCATGGCGTGGATGCGCTCGATTAGCGAGAGCCACAGATAGAAGGCGACGTAAGCATGGCGCGGCGGCAGGTCTGGATCGTGATAGGAGGATTTGCGGTCGAGCGCGCTGCCGCGATCTGGCTGGACAGCGGCGATGATTTTGCCGAAGCGCGCGATGCGCAAAGCAAATTGACCGCCCGAACAGAGGGG
>JAUVWK010000012.1 GCA_030604165.1 Alphaproteobacteria bacterium
AGCGCGTCGGCCGAGCCGCGTACCAGGTCGATGTCGAGCGTGTTCAACTCGTGCGAGGGAAAAGGCAGCTGCGCCTGATCGCCCGAGATCGTGGGATGGTCGGCGCCGAAGGTAACGGTCAGCTCATCGACCCGCGCCATCGCGCGCAGCGCCGATCCCACGGCCCGCTGGAATATTTCGACCGGGCTCTCTTCCTGCGGCAAGCGGCAACTCCTCAGCTCGCGCTTTGCAGCGGCGCGGCCGATTCCGGAAGTTCCGTGCCCATGCAGCGCTGAAAATATTCGGCCACGCTCGGCCGCTCCATCTCATCGCATTTGTTCAGGAAAGTGGTGCGAAAGGCGTAGCCCGTGTCGCCGAAAATCTCGTTATTCTCCGCCCAGTGGATCACCGTGCGCGGCGACATCACCGTGGAAATGTCTCCCGCCACGAAGCCCGAGCGGGTCAGGTCCGCCACGTCGACCATGGCGCTGATCAGCCCGCGCCCCTCCTCGGTGTCGTAGGACGGCACCTTGGCGAGCACGATCTTGACCTCTTCGTCGTGCTCCAGATAGTTCAATGTCGCGACCAGATTCCAGCGGTCCATCTGGCCTTGGTTGATCTGCTGCGTGCCGTGATAGAGGCCGGTGGTGTCGCCGAGGCCGACCGTATTCGTGGTCGAGAAGATGCGGAACGCCGGGTGCGGCCGAATCACCTTGTTCTGATCCAGCAGCGTCAGCTTTCCGTCCACCTCGAGGATGCGCTGGATCACGAACATGACGTCGGGCCGGCCCGCGTCATATTCGTCGAACACCAGCGCGGTCGGGTTTTGCAGGGCCCACGGCAGCATGCCTTCGCGGAATTCCGTTATTTGCAGGCCGTCGCGAATGACGATGGCGTCCTTGCCGATCAGGTCGATACGGCTGATGTGGCTGTCCAGGTTGATGCGAATGCAGGGCCAGTTGAGCCGCGCCGCGACCTGTTCGATATGGGTCGATTTGCCCGTGCCGTGATAGCCCTGGATCATGACCCGCCGGTTGTGCGCGAAGCCGGCCAGGATGGTTATGGTGGTGTCCGGGTCGAGGCGATAGGCCGGGTCGAGCTCCGGAACATGGTCGGTCGCCTCGGAAAAGGCCGGCACTTCCATGTCCGTGTCCAGCCCAAAGGTCTGACGGACCGAGAGCCGCAGGTCGGGGAGCCGATCTACTGCAAGCGACGTGTCGCCGGCGGAACTTGCTGAGGCTGCGGAATCTGTTGAGGCCATTAACAATTCCCTTTCAGGGGAGGGCTGTGACGGACCGACCCGGTCGTCGTCCGAGGCTTGGGTTCAGCGGCTTTCGTCGCGAAGATACGTATAAGCCTGATTTATCGATTTCAAGCGTTCTTCCGATTCCTTGCTGCCGCCGTTGGCGTCGGGGTGATGTCGTTTGACCAACGTGATGTAGCGGCGCTTGAGCTCGGTGCGCGTAAACGGTTGTTCGAGGTCGAGCGCCGCCAGCGCGTCGTCGCGGCGGGCGTCGTGCCGCTGGCCGTTGACGCGCTGCTCGCGGCGGCGGCCGCGCGCGGTGCCGAACCAATCATGGGCGAAGGCGCGAAACACCTCCGACAAATCGCCGATCGGGTCGTCGGGGTCGCGGCGGGAGCCAAAGGGCCAGGTCGGCCGGTGGCCGGTGAGATCCTCGCGTTGAAAGCGCTCGATGTCCCCTTGCGACCAGCCTTCGAAAAAATTCCAGCCGCGATTGTATTCCCGCACATGGGCGAGGCAGAACCAGCGGTAATTCCGCAAGTCGTCGGGGGCGCGCGGCGCCTTGTGCGGCCCCGGCTCATCGCAGTCCGGAAATTCACAGGCTCGCGGCGGCGCCTCCTTGTGGCGCCTCTTTCGAGGGCTATGCTCGCGGTGCGACCATTGCATGGGACCAATATGCCCCTAGAGAGACGGCGAGGCAAGGTGGCCCCGTCAGGGCGAAAATCGGCGCTCGGCCGGGGCTTGACAGGGGCCGGCGCCGCTCCCAGATTTCTCGCCGAGAAGGCTTAAGGAATGATTGCCGGGGGTAAGCGATGGCCGTTGCCGAGACGATCAAGCGAAAATTGACCGCGGCGCTGGCGCCGGCGCGCCTGGATATCGCCGACGAATCGGCGCGCCACGCCGGCCACGCCGGTGCCCGGCCCGAGGGCGAAAGCCATTTTCGCGTGGCCATCGTCTCGTCTCGCTTCGAGGGCCTGCCGCGCCTCGCGCGTCAACGGCTGGTCTACGATATCCTGGCCGACGAGCTCAAGAGCGACATCCATGCGCTCGCCCTGCAAACCCGAACGCCGGCCGAAGACACACCCTAGTCTTTCTTCCCCCCGTGCCATTGCGGGTAGTAGCGCGCGACGACTTCGCTGTCCGACGCCCAGGCGTGGCAGGTGTCGAGTTGGGGCGGCGGCCGCTCCGGTCGCTTGTCCCGCTCGCGCCGCAGCTTCGGATACATCGTCTGGAAGGCGACCGTGGCGATCGGCCCCAATAATTCCACCAGATGCGTGCAGCCGCGCACCCCGCCCAGACGGCTGCGCACCATCTTGTTCCAACCGGGGCGGATACGGAGCCCTTTCAACGCCTGGAAGGCGGGCGCGATATCGGCGCACATTCGAAACGGCGTGGCGTCCGATGTCACCTCGACGGCCTGAACCTCGAGCGCATCGTCGACCGTGAGGCGAACCCACATGTCGTGCAGCGGCACGCCGGGGGCGAGCTCGCCGCGCCAGTCGTTGGCTATGGCGTAGGTCTTGGTGTCGGTCATGTGGGCTTCGATGTCCCACAACCCGTCGGCGCGCTGAAAGCCGCGGCATTCGATGGAGCGCGTATGGATGTGCTCGCGGGCGGTGGGATCGGATAGCGGCATGTCTGGCTCTCGTTGGTTCGGATCGGTGCTTGCAGAAGAGATTTCGCGCCGCGCCGCGTTGTCAAGGCCCGGCCGGGGTATTACACGGCCACGAAGATGAGCAATGGGAGAAGGCCGAAGGCGATCGCCGACGACAGCACCACCAGGCTCGCCACTTCCTCCGGTTGACGCTCGTAGAACTGGGCGAACAAATAATTGAACACCGCCACCGGCATGGCGCATTGAATGATCAGCACACCGCGCTGCATGCCTTCAAAGCCGAACAGCTCGGCCAACGCGAAGCCGCCGGCCACGCCCATGCCGAGCCGAAACAGCGACAGCGCCAAGGTGCGGCTGAAACGGATGACGCGCATGCGGCCCAGCGAGACACCGAGCGTGATCATCATCAACGGAATGGTGAAGCCGCCGAGCAGCTTGGTGGTGTTGTAGATGAATTCCGGCGGCTCGATGTCCATCGCCATCAGGATGGCGCCCAACGCGACCGCATAGGGGATCGGCGCCTTGAGCGCCGGCAGCGGCGAGATCGAGCCCGAATAGAGCCAGTTGCCGAGTGTCAATTGCGACGTGGCGGAGACCGCGAAGAAGCCGATGCCGAGCGCGAGGCCCTGTTCGCCGAACGCGAACAGGCAGAGCGGCAAGCCCATGTTGCCGGCGTTGGGAAAGGTGATCGAGGCCAGATAGGTGCGCAGCGGCAAGCGGGCCAGGCTTAACACGACCGCCGCGATGGCCCCGAAGCAGGCGAGCGCGACCGCGGCGGCCAGCGCGATCTCGCCGACCTCGCGGGAGATGTCCTCGACCCCCACCAGCGTCGAGAATATCAGGCACGGGGCGCCGATGAAGCTGACCAACCGGGTGACGATCTTGGCGTCGAAGGGTTGGCCCAGGCGCGCCCAGGCGAAGCCGATCCCGGCGCAAAGAAAAACCGGCGCCGCCGTGGTGAACAGGGCCGCGATCATGAGGGCCGCACGATGCCGGCGTCGTCGTCTCGTTCAGGCTTCTTCGTCGGCCGTCGCCGCGGCCGGCGGGACGAGGCGCAGCAGCGTGATCTGGTTGCGTTGCCGGCCGCGCACCTCGAAGGTGAAGCCATGGTAGGTGAAGACTTGGCCGATCTCGGGGATGGTGCGCGCCTCGTGCAGCAGCAGGCCCGCGATGGTTGCCGCTTCGTCGTCCGGCAGGGCCCAATCGTAGCGGCGGTTCAGATCGCGGATCGTGACGGTGCCCGGAATCAGATACGAGCCGTCGGCCTGGGGCACCACGTCGCGCAGCGCGACGTCGTGCTCATCGGCGATGTCGCCCACGATCTCTTCCAGGATGTCCTCGAGCGTGACCAGGCCCATGAGCGAGCCATATTCGTCGACCACCAGCGCGAAATGGGCGCGGCGGGCGCGGAAGGCGTTGAGCTGTTCGCGCAGCGTGGTGGTTTCCGGCACGAACCAGGGACGGCTCGCGATCGCGGTTATGTTGAGCCGGTCCAGGTCGTCCCAGTTGGCGCGGATAGCGCTCAGCAGATCCTTGGCGTGCAGCACGCCGATGATATTGTCCGGCTCGTCGCGCCAGACCGGATAGCGCGTATAGGGCTGTCCGACCACCAGATCCAGGATCGCACGCGGCGGCGCGTCCGCATCGATCATGATCATGTTTTTTCGGTGGTTCATCACTTCGCCCACTTCCACGTCGCCGAGATCGAGGATGCTGCGCAGCATGTCGCGCTCGTGCTTGATCACCGCGCCTTCGCTGGCATGCAGGCTGATCGCGCCGCGTAGCTCTTCCTGGGCAATCTCGGCCCCGCCGCGCCGCCGGTGCGCGCCGAACAGACGCAGGGTCGCGAACACCACGGCCTGCACCGCGCGGACCACGGGCGAGAGTAGCCAGACCACCACCACGACGGCCGGGGCGACCGCCAGCGCCACCCGATCGGCGTTGCGGATGGCGTAGGTCTTGGGCAGCACCTCGGCGAAGATCAAAATCACCAGGGTCATGCCGATGGTGGCGTAAGCCACGCCGGCGTCGCCCGCCACGGAAATCAGCACGCTCGTCGCCAGCGCGGAGGCCAGGATATTGACCGCGTTGTTGCCGAGCAGAACCGCGCCGATAAAGCGCTCCCGATCCGCGATCAGCCGCTCCGCCAGCTTGGCGCGGCGCACTCCCTTTTGCGAGAGATGGTGCAGTCGGGCGCGGGAGGCGGCGGTCAACGCCGTTTCCGCGCCTGAGAACAAGGCCGATAAGACAATCAGTACGCCGATGGCGGCGATGGTAATCGTTGGTGCGGTTTCCATGGGTCTAAATGTGGTTGGGGGTGATTGGGGGTGATTAAGGGGCTGAGTAACGCGGGCCGTTTACGAACCGGCGACGACGCCGCCGGTCGCTTCGGTGAGAACGGCGCGCACCGCCTCGGTCGGCACCTCGTCGGCGACAAAGGCGCGGCCGATGCCGCGGGCGAGAACGAACCGGATCTTGCCATCGCGCACCTTCTTGTCGCGCGCCATGTGCGCCAGCAGGGCGTCGGCGTGCCAGGCGCGCGGCGCCAACGCGGCGGGGCTCGTCGGCAGGCCCGCCGCCGCCAGGTGACGGATCACGCGGTCGCGGTCGTCGTCCGGGCAAAGCCCCAACTGCGTCGACAGGCGGAACGCCAGCGCCATGCCTAGCGCCACCGCCTCGCCGTGCAAGAGTTCGGACGCGAAGCCGGTTTCCGCCTCGAAGGCATGGCCGAAAGTATGGCCCAAATTGAGCAGGGCGCGCACGCCGCCTTCGCGCTCGTCCTCGGCCACGATTTGCGCCTTGGCGCGGCAGCTCGTTACCACCGCATGGCGGCGCGCAGCGCGGTCGCCGGCGAGCAAGGCCGCGCCGTGCCGCTCCAGCCAAGCAAAAAAGGCGGCATCGCGGATGAGGCCGTATTTCAGCACTTCGGCGTAGCCCGCGCGCAGCTCGCGTGCCGGCAGCGTGTCCAAGGTGTCGGTATCGGCAAGCACCAGGCGTGGCTGATGGAAGCTACCGATCAGATTTTTGCCCTGGCGGCTATTGATACCGGTCTTGCCGCCGACCGCGCTATCCACTTGGGCCAACAGCGTGGTCGGTATCTGCACATAGTCCACGCCGCGCAGCAGAATGCTGGCGGCGAAGCCGACGATATCGCCGATCACGCCGCCGCCAAGTGCCACCAGCGTCGTGCCGCGCTCCGTGTTGGCGGCCAGCAGGCGCTCGAGCAGGTCTTCGAGGTGCTTGAAATCCTTGGTTTGCTCGCCGGGCGACAGCACCACCTCGTCGCACGCGACTCCCTGGCCGCGCAGCGCCTGCGCCACGCCAGCGAGATAGTGCGGCGCCACGTTGGCGTCGGTGATGATCACGACGCGCGGGCTTTCGAGCCCCGGCGCCAGGCGCCGTCCGGTTTGCGCCAGCACACCCTCGCCCACGACGATGTCGTAGCTACGCGCGCCGAGTTCCAGGTGAACGGTCTCGGTGGTAGACGGCGGCTCGTCGGATTGAGAATCGGGATCCGTTGGCTTCACCGTAATGGGTCTCTAACTTGTTCCCGAGGCTGGGTCCGCGGCCGGCGGCGTCTCGGTCGGCGTTTCCGCGTCCGTGGCTTGATCGGAACCGCTTGCCGGTTGGCCGGCGGCGAAAAAGCGCGTCAGCTCGCCGAACACCGTTTCGACCATCTGCTCATGCGGTCCGTCCACGCTTTCCACCGTGATGTCGGCTTCGGCATAGACCGGATAGCGCTCGTCGATCAACGCCTGGATGATCTCGCGCTTGTTGCCGCGTTTGAGCAGCGGCCGGTTTTTGCGCCGTGAGACGCGCGCCAACAACACATCGCACGAGGCGCGCAGCCAAATCGAGATGCAGTCGTTGCGAATGCGCGCCCGGGTTTCGGGGTCCATGAAGGCGCCGCCACCGGTCGCCAGCACGTGGGGCGGCTCGGCCAGCAGGCGGGCGATCACCCGTCGCTCGCCGTCGCGAAACGCGGCTTCGCCGTGCACTTCGAAAATGTCCTCGATCGAACAACCGGCGGCCGTCTCGATTTCCGCGTCCGCGTCGACGAATTTGAGGCCCAGCCGTGCCGCGAGTCGACGCCCGATCGCGCTTTTGCCCGAGCCCATTAGGCCAATGAAGACGATCGACTTTTCGATCGAGATATCGGAAATATTACCGCCCATCAGTGTTTTCGGCCCGTCACCGGCAGATTTTTTGCTGGCGCGGCCACCGAACGTTGAAGCCTGGATTGGCGACCGTTACACTGCCGCGAAATCGCCATATTTAAAATGTACCATACCCTAACCCCCAAGTGTTCTTTGCGCTAGACCGGCGCGCCGACGAATAATATCCCTATGAGTGTTTACCTACGCATCGTTCTGATTGTGCTGGTGCTGGTGATCGGCGGCGGTATCGCATTTCTGTTGACCTGGGATATCCCGCCGCCGACCAGCCCCATCGAGAAGACCTTGCCGGATGATCGGTTCGCGGAATAGCTCGGTGGCCGGCCGCGCGGCGCTCGTGTGGTCGGCGCGGCTCGTGCCGCTTGCGGCGGGCCTGGCGATGCTCTGTCTGGCGGGTGGCCTCGCGGCTCAGGAATCGGAGGCCGATGCGCCGATGCGGCTGTTCCCGCTGGACTCCGAGCGGCAAACCGAGACCATCCAGTTGCGCCCGCCACCCGAGACCGAAGAAACGGTTCAGCCCGAGGCCGAAGGCGCGCTGGAAGAAGCCGGCGAGGACGGCATCCAAATCGGCACGCTCGAAGAGGTCGATCCGGATTCGGTGGGCCTGTTCTCCGACCGCTATGGCGGCTTTCCGAGCGACCTGTGGCGCGAGACCAGCCGCCGCCTGGTCGAAAGCCTGTTGCCGCGTCTGCCGATCGAGGCGCCGTCTCCGACCATGCGTTCGCTCGCCCTCAGGCTGCTGCTCTCGCCCGGCAAACCGCCTGAAGGCGAGGGCGAGCGGGGCGCCTTGCTGCATCGCCGGGCGCTCGCCCTGGCCGGCATGGGCGAGTATGACGTCGCCATCGAAATGCTGCGCGCCGCGTCCGGTGTGGATTTCGGGGAGAGCCTCGCGCGTCTCGAGAGCGATCGCCGGTTCCGCGACCTCGACTATGTGGCGGCCTGCGGCCAAGTTAATGAGAATATTAGACAATTCTCGAACCCCTACTGGTTGAAGGCGCTGGTTTTTTGCCAAGCCCTGGAAGGAGAGTTCGAGGCGGCTTCGCTGGGCCTCGACCTTTTGCGCGAGTCGGGCGGGAGCGGCGATGAAACCTTGGCCACTGTCGTCTTGGCCATGCGGGGCGAGGTCGAACCGGTGATCGAGACCCTGCCCAACCCGACCCCGCTTCATATCGCGATGTTACGTGCCGTGAAGGTGGCGCCGCCCGAAAGCGCGCTGGTCACGGCCAATCCTGCCGTGCTGCGCCTGATCGCCGCGGCGCCGGAGGTATCGATCGCGGTGCGCCTCAACGCGGCCGAGCGCGCCGAAGCGGTCGGCGCCTTGCCCGCCGGCAGCATTGCCCAGCTTTATGCCAGTGTGCAGTTCTCGGCCGAAGAGAAGGCCAACCCGATTTCCGCGGCCGAATCCCTGGCGGGGCCGCTCTCTCGGGCGCTGCTGTATCAAGCCGTTATCGCCGAGCCCGTGCCCACGGCGCGCGCCGAAATACTCCGGGTCGCCCTCGACAAGGCGCGCGCGGCGGGTCGTTTCACGACCATGGCTCGCACCGCCTTGATCGCCGTGCAAGAACTGGTCGTCGGGCCCGAGATGGTGTGGTTTGCCGCCGACGCCGGACGCGCCCTGTTCGCCGCCGGCCGCTGGGACGAGGCGGTCCGTTGGTTCGACCTGGCGGCGCAACAGTCCAGTCTCAACCAGGAGGCCGCGGCGGCGGCGGTGGCCCTGTGGCCGCTGGCGGCGTTGACAAGCGAGGTGGAAGAGGTCGACGTCGCCATGCTCGAAGCTTGGTGGAACGCGCAGGGCGGCGCCGCGGACCCCCGCGGCCACGCCCGCGCCGGCATGCTGCTCAGCCTGTTGCAGGCGCTCGGCCGCGGCGTTCCGCGGCAATATTGGGAGCGTCTGCTCACCGGGCCCTTGTCGCAGCCGGCCACCATGACCTCGCCTGCGCTGCACCATGCGTTGCGGGATGCCGCCGCCAACCGGCGCCTCGGTGGGACCGTTCTGCTCGCGCTCTTGAGCCTTGGCGACGGCGGACCCGCCGCCGCCGGCCTGCCGACACTGGAGGCGGTGGTGACCAGTCTTCGCTTGGTGGGGCTCGAGTCCGATGCCCGGTCCCTCGCGCTAGAGGCGGCGCTGGCAGCCGGTCTCTAGAGACCGGGCGCTCCCGTGTCCACGCCGCGGCCGGGCTTCGACGAGCGCTTCATCGACAGCTTTCTCGAGATGATGGCGGCCGAACGCGGTGCCGCGTCGAACACGCTCGCGGCCTATCGGCACGATCTCCGCCACTTCGAGGGCTTCGTGGCGGCGGCCGGCGCGTCGCTCGCGACGGCGGATAGCGCCCTGATCCGGGCCTATCTGGGGGCGCTCGCCGAGGCCGGCATGACGCCGCGTTCGGCGGCGCGGCGGGTCTCGAGCCTGCGTCAATTCTTTCGCTTCTTGCTCGCCGAAAACATCCGCACCGACGATCCCAGTGCCGTGGTCGAAGGGCCGCGCCTCGGGCGCAGCCTGCCCAAGGTGCTCGCGGAAACCGAGGTCGAGGCGCTGCTGGCGGCGGCGCGCGCCCGCATCGCGCGCGCCTCGCGCGCCGCGCGGGCCGAGGCGGATGCCTTGCGCCTTGCGGCCCTGGTCGAGCTGCTCTACGCCACGGGACTGCGGGTCTCCGAGCTGGTCGGCCTGCCGCTCGCCGCCATCCGCAAAGACGCGCGTTGCCTGCTGGTGCGCGGCAAGGGCGGCCATGAGCGGCTGGTGCCGCTGGGCGAGCCGGCCGCGGCGGCGGTCGCCGCGTATCTTGCGGTGCGCCAATATCATGTAGGCGCCGGGGCGGGCGCCAGGGCCGGCGCCGGGGCGGGCGAGGGGGCTTCGCGCTGGTTGTTTCCCTCGCGCGCGGCCCGCGGTCATCTCACGCGCCACCGCTTCGCCCAAATGCTGAAGGCGCTCGCGCTGGAGGCCGGGATCGCACCCCAAGCCGTATCGCCGCACGTGCTGCGCCATGCCTTCGCGAGCCATTTGCTGGCCCATGGCGCGGACCTGCGCGCGGTGCAGAAAATGCTCGGCCATGCCGACATCTCGACCACCCAAATTTACACCCACGTGTTGGACGAGCGCCTCAAGGCGCTGGTGCGCGAGCACCATCCGCTGGCCGGCGCGGGCGATGTAAGTGGTTGACTTTGGCAGGGCTTAGCGGCAAGTACGCATGCCATCGCTTTGCCCGGGCGTTCGCAAGGGGCGTTTGAGCGCGCGAAGCTGCGGAGAATAAGCGGACGTGAGCTTCACCAGCTATCCTCAGGCCAAGCCGCGTCTGCACCGCAGCGAGCTCGCCGTGCCGGCCAGCCAGCCCAAGTTTTTCGAGAAGGCCGCGGCCTCCGAGGCCGATGCGGTGTTTCTCGATTTGGAAGACGCCGTCGCGCCCGACGAGAAGGATCAGGCGCGCAAAAACGCGATTCAGGCGCTCAACGATATCGACTGGGGCGAGCACATCATCTCGGTCCGCATCAACGGCCTCGATACCCATTACATGTACCGCGACGTCGTCGATGTCGTCGAGCAGGCCGGCGGCGCGCTCGACATGATCGTCATTCCCAAGGTGGGCACCGCGGCCGATGTCTACGCGCTGGACATGCTGGTCACGCAGATCGAGCAGGCCAAGGGGCTGGCGCGGCGCATCGGCTTCTCGCTGATCATCGAGACCGCGCTCGGCATGGCCAATGTCCAGGACATCGCCGGCGCGAGCCCGCGCAACGAGGCCCTGAACTTCGGCGTCGCCGACTTTGCCGCCTCGACGCGCATGCGTCTGACCGATATCGGCGGCGCCAGTCCGGATTACACCGTGCTGACCGGCGGGCCGCAAGACCTTGAACGCGAGGTGCATTGGAACGACGTATGGCATTATGGATTGGCCCGGATCGTGGTGGCTGGGCGGGCGCGCGGCTTGCGCGTGCTCGACGGCCCGTACGGAGATTTCAACGACCCCGAGGGCTATCGCGCCGCCGCGCGGCGCGCCGCCACGCTGGGCTGCGACGGCAAATGGGCGATCCACCCCAAGCAGGTGGCGCTCGCCAACGAGGTGATGAGCCCGCGCGCCGAGGAAGTGCGCCACGCCGAGCGCGTGCTCGAGGCGATGGCGGCGGCGACGGCAGCCGGGCAGGGCGCGGTGGCGCTGGACGGCCGCCTGATCGACATCGCCTCGATCCGGCACGCCGAGGCGCTGGTGCAGACGGCGCGGCGGATCGAGGCGCGCAAGCCCGCCTCGCGCGCGGCCGGGAACTGACCGGCGCCGCGCCAACGTGCCGGCCCGAAACGCCCAGATCGAAACGTCCCAGATCGAAACGTCATGTATAGCTATTTGGACTTCGAAAAACCGATCGCCGAGATCGAAGGCAAGATCAAGGAACTTCGCCATCTCAGCGACGACAGCGGCGTCAACATCCTGGACGAGGTCTCGCGCCTGCAGGGCAAGGTCGACCGGCTGCTGCGCCAGACCTACAGCCGGCTTACGCCGTGGCAAAAGACCCTGGTCGCGCGCCACCAGCTCAGGCCGCATTTCTCGGACTATAGCGCCGCCTTGATCGAGGACTTCACGCCGCTCGCGGGCGACCGGCTATTCGGCGAGGACCGCGCCATCATCGGCGGCTTGGGCCGCTTCCGCGGCCGCTCGGTAATGATCATGGGGCACGAGAAGGGCGCCGACACCGACGACCGGGTATTGCACAATTTCGGCATGCCGAACCCGGAAGGCTATCGCAAGGCGGTGCGCCTGATGCGGCTGGCGGAGCGCTTCGACCTGCCCGCCATCACCTTGGTCGACACGCCGGGCGCCCACCCCGGCATCGGCGCGGAGGAGCGCGGCCAGGCGGGGGCCATCGCGCGCAGTATCGAGACCTGCCTGGATCTGCGCGTGCCAATGATCAGCGTCATCATCGGCGAGGGCGGCTCGGGCGGGGCGATCGCGCTGGCGGCCGCCGACCGGGTCATCATGCAGGAGCACGCGATCTATTCGGTGATTTCGCCGGAGGGCTGCTCCTCGATTCTGTGGCGCAGCGCCGAGCACGCGCGCGAGGCGGCGGAGGCGCTCAAGATGACCTCCGAAGACCTCCTGAAACTCGGGGTCATCGATGCCGTGGTGGAGGAGCCGGTGGGCGGCGCCCACCGTGCGCCGGAGACCGCGATCGAGCGCGTGGGCGACGCGATCGAGCGCGCGCTGGCCGAATTGCGGCCGCTATCCGGCGGCGAGTTGCGTAGCCGCCGGCGCCAGAAGTTTCTCGAGATGGGAAAATTGACCCTCGGCTAGGGCGTTTCCCACGGGCGTGGAACCGCACCGGCCCGCTCCTCTTCTCGGCCACCCACAAGCGTACACTGCCATGGGTGGCCGGGAGGGCGAGCGGGCCGGTGCCGCATGCAACGAAGGGCGCTCGCCGCCGGCTCAGACGATCTTGCCGTGACAGTGCTTGTATTTCTTGCCCGAACCGCAGGGGCACTGCGCGTTGCGGCCCACTTTGCTCCAGGTCGATGGATCGTGCTCGTCGAAGGCGTGGCGCACGGTGCGGCTCCCGGCGGACCCCGGCGCGGCGGCGAGCTCGGCACCGCCGCCCCCGGCCATGACCAACGGCGGCGGCAGCGCCTCTTCCTCCTCGGGCGGCGGCGCGGCGCGGGCAAAGGCCGGGTCTTGGCGTGTCTCTTGAGCCTCCGGCTCGACCCGCTCCAGGGCCGCGCCCTCGGGCCGGTCGACGCGGAGCTCGATTTGCGCCAGCAGTTGCGTGACCCGTTCGCGCAGACTGTCCAGCATGGCCTCGAACATGGTGAAGGATTCACGCTTGTATTCGTTCAACGGGTCGCGCTGACCGTAGGCACGCAGACCGATCCCCTGGCGCAAGTGGTCGAGGCTCAGGAGATGGTCTTTCCAGTTCTGGTCCAGCAGCTGCAGCAGCAGGCTCTTCTCGGCCACGCGCCACATCTCCTCGCCATATTGGGCGAGCTTGGCGGCCGCTTTCTTGTCGGACTGATCCATAATGCGCGTGCGGATTTCCTCGTCCGCGATGCCTTCTTCCGCGGCCCACTCCTTGATCGGCACATCCAGATTCAGCAGCCGCAGGGTTTCTTCGTGGAGGCCGTCGATGTTCCACTCTTCGGGGTAGGCCTTTTCGGGGATGCAGCGGTCGACGATGCCGCCGACCACCTCGTGGCGCATATCGACCACGGTCTCCGAAACGTCGTCCACCTGCATCAAGTCCTTGCGCTGCTCATAGACGACCTTGCGCTGGTCGTTCATCACGTCGTCGAACTTGAGCAGCGTCTTGCGAATTTCGTAGTGACGCGCCTCGACCTTCTGCTGCGCCTTTTCCAGGGCCTTGTTGATCCACGGGTGGATGATGGCCTCGCCTTCCTGCAGGCCGAGCTTGCCGAGCATCGAATCCATGCGCTCGGAGCCGAAAATGCGCATCAGGTCGTCTTCGAGCGAGAGGAAGAACTTGGAATCGCCGGGGTCGCCCTGACGTCCCGAGCGGCCGCGCAGTTGGTTGTCGATGCGCCGCGCTTCGTGACGCTCGCTGCCGATAATCAAGACGCCGCCGGCCACGAGCACCTTTTCCTTTTCCGCCGCCACCTCGGCCAGGATGCGCTCGGCCTCGGCGGCGCGGCGGTCCTCGTCCTCGATCTCGGCGAGCTCGTCCCGGAGGCGATAATCGATGTTGCCGCCGAGTTGGATGTCGGTGCCGCGGCCCGCCATGTTGGTGGCGATGGTGATCGCGCCGAGCCGGCCGGCCTGGGCGATGATGCGCGCCTCCTGCTCGTGATAACGCGCGTTCAGCACGTTGTGCTCGATCTTGGCGGCTTTGAGCCGACCGGAGACCAGCTCGGACTTCTCGATGCTGGTGGTGCCCACCAAGACCGGCTGGCCGCGCTCCCGGCAGTCTTGGATGACCTCGATGATCGCCACCCATTTCTCCTTCGCCGTGCGGTACACCGCGTCGTCGTGATCGGTACGGATACACGGCTCGTTGGTCGGGACTTGGGTCACGCCGAGACCGTAGATATCGGCGAACTCGGCCGCTTCGGTGGCCGCCGTCCCGGTCATGCCGGCGAGCTTCGGGTACATCCGGAAATAGTTCTGAAAGGTGATGGAGGCGAGCGTTTGGTTCTCTTTCTGAATCGGCACCTGCTCCTTGGCCTCCAAGGCCTGGTGCAAGCCCTCCGAATAACGCCGGCCCGGCATCATCCGCCCGGTAAACTCGTCGACGATGATCACCTGGCCGTTCTTGATCATGTAATCCTTGTCGCGCTCGAACAGCTTGTGGGCGCGCAGGGCCTGGTTCACGTGGTGGACGACGGTAACGTTCTCGATGTCGTAAAGATTCGAGCCGGTCAGGATCTCCGCCCGGGTCAGAATTTCCTCGACCCGCTCGGCCCCTTCTTCGGTCAGGGTCGCCGAGCGGCCCTTTTCATCGACCTCGTAGTCGCTCTCGGTGAGCGCCGGGATCACCGAATCGGCTTGTTGATACATCTCCGAGCTGTCCTCGGTCGGACCCGAGATGATCAGCGGCGTGCGAGCCTCGTCGATCAGGATACTGTCCACCTCGTCGACGATGCCGAAGTTGAATTCGCGTTGCACCATGCTGTCCAAGGTGAACTTCATGTTGTCGCGCAAGTAGTCGAAGCCGAACTCGTTGTTGGTGCCGTAGACGACGTCGCACTTGTACTGATCACGGCGCTCGTCGTCGCCCAGCCCGTGCACGATACAGCCCACGCGAAGCCCGAGAAATTCGTAGATCTCGCCCATCCAGGCGGCGTCGCGCTGGGCCAGATAGTCGTTTACCGTGATCACATGGGCGCCCTTGCCGCCGAGCGCGTTGAGATAAACCGGCAGGGTCGCCGCCAGGGTCTTGCCCTCGCCGGTCGCCATCTCGGCGATATTGCCTTCGTGCAGCACCACGCCGCCGATCAGCTGCACGTCGAAATGGCGTTGGCCCAGGGTCCGTTTGGCGGCTTCGCGCACGGTGGCAAAGGCCTCGGGCAGAATATCTTCCGTCGATTCGCCCTTGGCCAGGCGCTCGCCGAACACGTCGGTGCGGGCGCGCAAGGCGTCGTCGGAAAGCGCCTCCAACTCCGCCTCGAGGGCGTTAATGGCCGCAACCTGCTTGCTATAGGTCTTTAGAACCCGATCGCTGGCGCTGCCGAACAAGCGCCGCGACAGACCGCCGATCATGGAAAACCTCGGACATCGTAAATATTCGGGTCGGACGGAACGTGACCCGTGGGTGACAGATAAGCAAGGCGCCCTGCGGTGTCAACGACCGGTCTGCGCGCCGCCATGGTCGGCTTGTGCGGACCATGGCCTAGAGCGGGTCGTGATTGATCGGAACCATGAGGTGGCTCCGATCAATCACGTGAATCCGCTCTATGTCAAACAGTTAGAGCAGATTCACCGGATCGATGAATCGCTGAAGCGATTCTCATCGACCCGGTTCTGCTCTATGTGCATGATGCGCGAAATGCCGGGCCGTCGCGGGCCCGCCGCCAGGAAAGGATAATACATGCCTCGATTTTCGCCATGGGCGCTAGGCGCGCCGCTACGGGCGCGCCGCGGCCTTGCGTCGCTGGCGCTGGGGTTTTGCCTTGTCGCCGGGCTGCTCGCGCCGCCCGCGGCCGCCGCCGCCGATAGCACCGAGGCGGCGGATGTCACCGTCGCCGTGGTCAACGGCACGGCGATTCGCGGTTCCGAGCTTTTGCTCGCCTACGAAGCGCTGCCCGAGCAATATCGCGGCCAGCCAGCCGGATTGCTGATCGGCGCCATCGTCGAGCAGCTTATCGACCTCAAGCTGATGGCGGCGCTGGCGCGCGAACGCGGCCTGGCGGAGGACCCCGCCGTGCTTGCCCGGGTCGTCTTCTTCAAAGAGCAATTGCTGCGTCAGAGCTATCTGACGGCGCTCGTCGAGGAGCGCGTCACCGACGACCTGCTGCATGCCCGCTTTGAGCTGCTCAAGGAGCGCACGCCCGCGCACGACGAGGTGCGGGCCAGTCACATCCTGTTGTCGAGCGAGGCCGATGCCCAGGCGGTGGCCGAGGCGCTCCAGGGCGGCGCCGATTTCGCCGCCCTGGCCCGCGAGCGCTCCATCGGGCCGAGCGGACCGAAGGGCGGCGATCTGGGCTATTTCACGCGCGACCGCATGATTCCCGAGTTTTCCGACGCCGCCTTCGCGCTCGCCGTGGGCGAAGTGTCGGCACCGGTGCAGAGCGAATATGGTTGGCATGTGATCAAGCTGGAGGACCGCCGCACGGCGCCGCCGCCTTCCTACGAGGAATCGGTGTGGAGCGTGCGCGACATCCTGACCCAGGAGGTCGTCACCGAGGCCGTTCGCGCGGCGCGGGAGGGCGCGGTGATCGAGCGTAGGGACGTGGACCCGGGTATCCTCGGCCTGGGCGCCGCGGCCGGCGAGGCGCCGCCACCGGCCGTTAGCGCGCAATAAGGCGGCGCTCGCGCGCGCCCGAGAAACGACCATGCCCGCCGTCTCGCCCTTGGCGCCCGCTGAATTTCCGGCCCTGCCGGCGGTCGCCGGGGTGCGTCTCGCCGCCGCCGCCGCCGGCGTGCATTATCGCGGGCGGCGTGACCTGCTGCTCGCCACCTTCGCGCCGGACACCGCGGTGGCGGGGGTGCTGACCCGTTCGCAAACCGCGGCCGCTCCGGTGCAATGGTGCCGCGCGGCGCTGGCGGGCGGCCGGGCCAGCGCGCTCGTGGTCAATGCCGGCAACGCCAATGCCTTCACCGGCGCGCCCGGGGTCGCGGCGGTCAAGCGCACCGCCCGCGCCGCGGCCCGCTTGGTCGGCGGACCGGCCGGCCGGGTGTTCATCGCCTCGACCGGGGTGATCGGCGAGCCGCTCGCGGACGCGCGCCTCACGCGGGCCCTGCCGGCCCTGCACGCGCGCCTCGTCGAAGAGGCCTCGGGCAACGCTGCCTGGGAAGACGCCGCGCGGGCCATCATGACCACCGATACCTATGCCAAGGGCGCCACCCGGCGCGCCCGCATCGGCGGGGTTTCGGTAACCATCAACGGCATCGCCAAGGGCTCCGGCATGATCGCGCCCGACATGGCGACCATGCTGGCCTTCATCTTTACCGACGCGCGCCTGCCGGCGCCGCTCCTCCAGGCCGTGCTCAGGCGGGCCAATGGGCGCTCGTTCAATGCCATCACCGTGGACGGCGACACCTCCACCAGCGACACCTGCCTGCTGTTCGCCAGCGGTGCCGGTGCGGCGCATCCCGCGATCCGCCGGGCGGGCGATCCGCGGCTCAAGGATTTTCGCGCCCAGCTCGAGGCGCTGATGGTGGACTTGGCGCAACAGATCGTGCGCGACGGCGAGGGCGCCGGCAAATTCGTCGCGGTGACGGTCTCGGGCGCGGCGAGCGAGCCGGCGGCGCGGCGCCTGGCGTTTGCCGTCGCCAATTCGCCCCTGGTGAAAACCGCGATCGCCGGGGAAGATCCCAATTGGGGGCGCATCGTCATGGCGCTGGGCAAGGCCGGGCCGGCGCTTGACCAAAGCAAGCTCGCCATTCGCATCGGCGGCGTGCCGGTCGCCCGGGGCGGGCGGGTGCACCCCGATTATCGCGAGGCCGCCGCGGCCCGGCACATGAAGGGGCGCGAGATCGAGATCGCCATCAGCGTCGGCCGGGGCCGCGGGCGCGCCACGGTTTGGACCTGCGACTTGAGCCATGGCTATGTCGAAATCAACGCCGACTACCGCACCTGAGCCGGCCTTGCCGCTGGTGCTGGTGGCCGCCGCCGCGCTGGTCGATGCCGACAACCGCGTGCTGCTCGCGCAGCGGCCGGCCGGCAAGGCGATGGCGGGCCTGTGGGAGTTTCCGGGCGGCAAGGTGGGCGCGGGCGAAACCCCCGAGCAGGCGCTGGTGCGCGAGCTGCACGAGGAGCTCGGCATCGAGGTCGAGCCCAGCTGCCTCGCGCCCTTGACCTTCGCCTCGCACGCCTACGAGGCGTTCCACCTGTTGATGCCGCTTTATGTCTGCCGGGTGTGGCGCGGCATCGTGAGCGCGCGGGAAGGCCAGGCGCTGACCTGGGTGCGGCCCGCGCGCCTCGCCGATTATGCCATGCCGCCGGCCGATAAGCCGCTCATCGCCATGGTGCGCGACCTGTTATAGGCGCCATGCCGGGGCGGGGCGCTCAGGCGGCTGGCGGGCACCAGGCCGTGATATAGAGCACCTCGAAGGTCGCGGGCACGCGGCCACTAGCGTCGGCGAATCTGTCGCGATAGGCGGCCGCCGCCGCCAACAGGGTCTCGCGTCGGGTGAAGCAGGGGCGCCGCGCCACGCTGGCGTTGGCCTCCGCCATGCCCCGCAAATCGCGCATCAGCGCCAGCGCGTCGGGGTAGCGCGCGGTGATCCGCTCGCTATCCACCACCGGCTGATCGTAGCCCGTGCGCAGCAGCAAGGCGCCGACATCGCGCACGTCGGCGAAGGGCGAGACCCGCGGGCTGGCGCCGCCCTCGCGCGCGGCCTCGGCGCTGAGAAAAGCCTGGCGCAGCTCGCACAAGGTCTCGCCGCCCAGCATGGCGGCGAGCAACAGACCGTCCGGTTTGAGGGCGCGGCGGATTTGCACCAAGGCGCCCGGCAGGTCGTTGACCCAGTGCAGGCCGAGCACGCTGAGCACCAGATCGAGGCTGGCGGCCTTGAACGGCAGCCATTCCTCGTCCGCCACCGCACGCGGTCCGCCGCGCGCGCGCGCCCCCATGGCCTCGGACAGATCGCATTGAATAAGCTGCCGGATGCCGCCGCGCCCGGCGACCGCCCGGCCCACCGCGCCGTCGTGGCAGGCCAGATCGAGCGCCAGCGGGAAGCGCCGCTTGATGTCGTCGAGGCGCTCGCAGAGGCGCTCGGCCACCTCTCGCTTCAAGAAGTCGTGCGCGGCGAAGCCGGCGGCGGCGCGCTCGCGATGCCGGCGCACCAGCGCCCGGTCGAACACCAGCCGGGACTCCGGGCCCGGCGCGCCCGCGGCGGGATCCGCCCTCTCACCTGCCATGTCAGCTATATGACACGATGCGCCCGACGATCAAAGGCCGACCCGCAGCGCGGCGATCCAGCCTTTCGCCGGTGTGCATCGCGGCCTTATCCTTGTGCGATGTCGGAACCATTGCGCAGATCGGGGTTTGGGCGATTGGCGCGGTGCGCGCTGCGCGGCGGCCTCGACGCGATATTGCCGCCGCAATGCAGCGCCTGCCACGCGCCGGTCGACGCGCCGGGGCGCCTCTGCGCCGCC
>JAUVWK010000423.1 GCA_030604165.1 Alphaproteobacteria bacterium
CGGCAATCCGGCGGAGGCGGCGGGGCTCGAGTGCCAGTTCGTCGGGCCGGAGCTGCGCGTCGGGCAGGCCACGGTGATCGCCGTGACCGGCGCGGTTTTCGATCCGTCACTGGACGGCGTGGCGATCCCGCTGTGGCAAAGCGTTGCCGTGGAAGCGGGTCAGGTGCTGAGCGCCGGTTTCGCCCGGGTCGGCGCGCGCGCCTACATCGCCTTCGCCGGCGGTATCGACGCGCCGAGCGTGCTCGGCTCGCGCGCCACCTTTCACATGGCGGGCGTCGGCGGCATCGACGGCCACGCCCTTCAGGCGGGCCAGACGGTGCCACTGGCAAACGGCGCGGGCGGGCAGCCGGGTCGCCGCGTCAAGGAGGATTGTCGGCCGCCCCTCGACGACAGCCGCAAATGGACCATCGAGGTGGTGCGTGGGCCCAACGACGACTGGATCGCTCCAGAAGGTCTGGCGCGTTTTCTCGCCAGCGAGTGGACGCTGCAGGCGCGCAGCAACCGCACCGGCTACCGGCTGGAGGGACCGGAGTGGAGCTTCGCGGAGCGCGCCACCGACAAGGGCCCGGAGCACGGCGAGCACCCCTCCAACATCTTGGATCACGGCTACCCGGTGGGGGCGATCAATCTGTGCGGCCAAACGCCGATCATCCTGGTCAATGACGGGCCGAGCGCCGGCGGCTTCATCAACCCGTTCACGGTGCCTTCGGCCGCGTTCTGGAAGCTGGCGCAATCGAAGCCCAACGACATTTACCGCTTCGAGGAGGTCTCGGTGGCGCGCGCGCAAGAGCTGCGGCGCGAGATCGACCGACTATGCAGCGAGGAGAGTAGCGCGTGATTTACGACGAGCCCCTGTTCGCGGCCGCCGGCGATCAATATCTCTTCGTCCAGTTCGGCGACGACGCGAGCATCGACCTCAACTTCATGGCGCTCGGGCTGACCGCGGCGATTCAAGCCGACGGTCCTGAGGGCGTGGTCGACACCAACCCGTCCTACAACTCGCTCATCGTCGAATATGATTGCGACCAAATCTTCTACGCCGATCTCAAGACGGAGCTGGCCGCGCTGATCGCGGCGCTGGGCTCGGTCGAGAACCTGGAGCTCGACAGCCGCCTGGCCTATCTGCCGGTGATGTATCTCGACCCCTGGACCAAGGCGTGCATCGCGGATTATTGCGAGAAGATCGCGCCGCGCGAATACGACCCCGAGTTCGTCGCCAAGCTCAACGGGCTCGAGGACGGCCGCCAGCTCGCCCGCGTTCACTCCGGCACCGAGCATTGGGTGGTCGCGGTGTGCTCGACGCCGGGCCTGCCGCTGTTGCGCGCGCTCGACCCGCGCTGCGCCATCACCTCGCCGAAATACAGCCCGCCGCGCACCTGGACTGCGCTCGGCGCGATCGGGGTGGGCGGGCTGTCGACCTCGATCTACACCACGCCGGGTCCGGGCGGTTACAATTTGATCGGCCGCACCCCGGTGCCGCTGTGGGAAGCGGAGCAACGCCTGCCGGTGTTCCAGGAAAGCGTGGTGCTGCTGCGCGCCGCCGACCGGGTCAAGTTCGTGCCCATCGGGCGCGAGGAATACGACTATATCGAGGCGCGGGTGGCGGCGGGCACCTACGAGTTCAACCTCGCCGGCTATCAGAAGTTCTCGGTGCGCGCCTACAAGGCTTGGGCGGCGGGACTGAACGCCGATGGCCGGTTTTGAGGGTGAGCGCATGATCGACGTGCTGCGGCCCGGCCTCGAGACCACGGTGCAGGATTATCCCGGCCGCAAGGGCGCCTTCGGCATGGGTTTTCCGCCCTCGGGCCCGCTCGATAGCTGGTCGTTTCGGTTGGCAAACCTTTTGGTCGGCAACGCGGCCGAGGCGGCTGCGCTGGAATGCCCGTTCATCGGGCCGGTGCTCAAGTTTCGCGAACCCTCCGTGATCGCACTCTGCGGCGCCGACATGCGGGCGACACTCGACGACGCGCCGCTGCCGCTTTGGCAAAGCGTCGCGGTGGCGGCCGGCCAGACACTCAGCCTCGGCTCGGCGGTGACGGGTGCGCGCGGCTATCTCGCCATCGCCGGCGGCATCGACGCGCCGCTGCTGCTCGGCTCGCGCGCGACCTTCGTGGTTGGCGGCTGCGGCGGCCTCGACGGCGCGCCGCTGACAAAAGGGCAGTCGATTCCGCTCGGGCCCGGCGCCGGTGAAGGCAAGCCCGGGCGGCGGGTCAAGCAGGCTTGCCGGCCGGTGTTCGCGGCCGCGCGGCGGTGGACCATCGAGGTGGTAGTGGGGCCCAACGACGACTGGATCGATACGGCCGGCCACGAACGGTTCCTGGCCAGCGAATGGCGGCTTTCGCCCAAGAGCAACCGCGTCGGCTTTCGCCTCGAGGGGCCCGACTGGACGTTCACCGAGAAGGCGACGAACAAGGCGCCCGAGCATGGCTCCGACCCCTCCAACGTGATCGACCACGGCTATCCCATCGGGGCGATCAATCTCTGCGGCCAGACGCCGATCATCCTGCTGCACGACACCCTCACGCTCGGCGGCTTTATCAACCCCTATACCGTGCCGAGCGCCGCGTTCTGGAAGCTGGCGCAATCCAAGCCCAACGACCTCTATCGCTTCGAGGCGATCTCGGTCGAAGAGGCGCAAGCGCGCAAGCGCGCCATCGACCGGCTTTGCGGCGAAGACAGCATCGAGGCGGTTTAGACCATGCGTATCGTCGAGATCCGCGAGAAGAGCGTGCCGATGGGCTCTGCGATGCGCAACGCGGTGCTCGATTTCAGCCAGATGACCGTGAGCGTTGTCGCGTTGATTACCGACGCGGTGCGCGACGGCAAGCCGGTGGTCGGCTACGGCTTCAATTCCAATGGCCGCTATGCCCAGGGCGCGCTGATCCGCGAGCGCCTGGTGCCGCGCCTGATGGCGTTGGCGCCGGAAGAACAAGGCACCGCGGCGGGCGACAATCTGGCTCCGGCGCGGCTCCGCGCCGCCATGATGCAAAACGAGAAGCCCGGCGGCCACGGCGAACGCGCGGTGGCGGTGGCGGCGCTCGAAATCGCCGCCTGGGATGCCGCGGCCAAGATCGCCGAACGGCCGCTTTGGCGCTATCTCGCCGACGCCCACGGCGAGGCCGCGCCGGAGCAGCGCGTCTTCGTCTATGCCGCGGGCGGCTATTACGACGCCGACAAGGGCCTCGACGGGCTGGTCGCGGAGATGCGCGGTTATCTCGAGCAGGGCTACACCGTGGTCAAGATGA
>JAUVWK010000040.1 GCA_030604165.1 Alphaproteobacteria bacterium
CGCACCTCGTGGCCGACAACCAAGGACTGGCGGCGCACAGCCTCGGCAAACGCTTCAAAAAGCGGCCCGTGCTGCGCGGTGTCAGCTTGTCGGTGCGGCGCGGCGAGGCGGTCGGCCTTCTCGGCCCCAACGGCGCCGGCAAGACGACCTGCTTCTACGTCATTACCGGGCTGATCTCGGCGGAGTATGGCAGCGTCTCTCTGGACGGCCACGACATCACCGATCTGCCCATGTATCGCCGCGCTCGCCTTGGCATCGGGTACCTGCCGCAGGAAGCCTCGATTTTCCGCGGTCTGTCGGTCGAAAACAACCTCCGTGCCGTGCTCGAAGTCACCGAGCCAGTGCGCGAAACACGCGAAGCGCTGCTCGACGAATTGTTGGCCGAGTTTTCGATCACCCACTTGCGGCGCACGCCGGCGCTAGCGCTCTCGGGTGGCGAGCGGCGGCGGGTAGAAATTGCGCGGGCGCTCGCATCGAAACCGGCCTTCATGCTGTTGGACGAGCCGCTCGCCGGTATCGACCCGATCGCCGTGACGGAGATTCGCGATCTCGTCGCCCACCTAAAGGACCGTGGGATCGGCGTTCTCATCACCGATCATAACGTCAGGGAAACGCTGGACATCGTCGACCGCGCCTACATCCTGCATGAAGGCACGGTGCTCATGGAAGGCCCACCCTCCGAAATCGTTGCGCACGAAGAGGTCAGGCGGGTCTATCTCGGCGAGCGCTTTCGCCTGTAGGTGAGGTCGGACCGATGGCTTTGACACCCCGCCTCGAACTGCGGCAGGGCCATGCGCTTGTCATGACCCCGCAGTTGCAGCAATCCATCAAACTGTTGCAGCTGAACAATTTCGAGCTCATGGCGTTCGTCGAACAAGAGTTGGAACAGAACCCGTTCCTCGAGCACGATGAAGGCGGGGCCGAGGCGGACTCAGAGACGCCCGACGACGCGCCCGCACCAGTCGCCGACGGCGATCCGGTGGCCTCGGATCGGGCCCTGAAAATCTCCGAAGACATGCCCAACGGCAGGGATCTGGCCGACCTCGATGTGCGCGAGGAGGATCTTTGGCGCGGCGAAGAGGGCACGTCTGGACCCACGCTCGCAGGCGCCAGCTACGGCGGCGCCGTTGGCGGGGGCGATACGCGCTTCGGATCCGGCGATTCATCAGAGGGCTCGGCCATCGAACAAACGCCTTCCCTGCCGGGCACACTGCGGGACCATTTGATCTCTCAGCTCGGCATGGAAGTCGCGAGTCCGGGCGATCGCCTGATTGGCAGCCATCTTATCGAGCTCATCGACGACGCCGGTTACATCACCGCGGATCTCCACCCGGTATCGGAGAAGCTCGGCTGCGACGTCTCACGCGTTGAACGGACGCTCGCGCAATTGCAGCGCTTTGACCCGCCCGGCGTGTTTGCGCGCAATCTGGCGGAGTGCCTGGCCCTCCAGCTCAAGGATCGCGATCGGTTCGACCCGGCCATGGCGGCACTGGTCGACAACCTCGACCTGCTGGCTCAAGGCGAGATGTCACGGCTGATGAAACTGTGCGGTATCGACGCGGAAGACCTGACCGACATGGTGGCTGAAATCAAGAGCCTCAACCCCAAACCGGGGCTCGCCTTCGACACCGAGTTGGTGCAGCCCATCGTGCCTGACGTGTTCATTCGTCCGACGAGCGACGGCGGCTGGAGTGTGGAGCTGAACACCGACACGTTGCCCCAGGTGATGGTCAATTCCAGCTACTATACGGAGCTCAGCAGCGCCTCGCCGAAAGGCCAGGAAAAGCAGTTCATCTCGTCATGTTTCCAAACCGCCAATTGGTTGGTGCGTTCGCTGGATCAGCGGGCGCGGACGATTCTGAAGGTCGCAACCGAGTTGGTGCGCCAGCAGGAGCCGTTTTTCTCGCGCGGCGTCCAGCATCTGCGCCCGCTGACGCTGCGCACGATCGCGGAAGCGATCGACATGCATGAGAGCACCGTGAGCCGCGTGAGCAACAATAAGTATGTCAGCACGCCGCGCGGAACGTACGAGATCAAGTTCTTTTTTAGCGCCAGTCTGGGCAGCACCACGGGCGGCGAATCACATGCGGCGGAAGCGGTGCGGCATCGCATCAAGGCGCTGATCGACGCCGAAGCCCAGAACAATATCCTCTCCGACGACCGGATCGCCGGGATTCTCAGCCAGGCGGGCATCGATATTGCGCGCCGTACCGTGGCTAAATACCGCGAAGCCATGCATATCCCTTCTTCGGTCCGCCGCCGCCGCGAAAAGGAACGCTTGGCCATCGGTTGAGAGCCCGCGGCGGCCGCCGGCAGCCGCCGACTTATGGCTCTCGCGGCGCTCGTCAGGCCCTATTGACTCGGTTCGGACCCAGCCCTATGGTGACCGCCCTTTCCGGCCCAAAGCAAAATCATCGCACTTCTTGGCAGGCCCGCTGCGGGTCACGAGGAAGATTATCGTAATGCAGATTACGATCACCGGCAGGCATGTAGGGGTCGGTGCCAGGCTTCACAGCCACGTCGAGAAACGACTAGAAGCCGGGACCAGCAAGTATTTCAATCACGCCATCGATGCGCAGGTGGTATTTACGCGTCAGGCGCGCTTTTTTGACACGGACATCGCGATTCACCTCGGCTCGGGCATCACGCTACAGGGCCACGCGGAGACTGACGACATAACCACCAGCTTCGACCTCGCGGCCGATAGAGTAGAAAAACGCCTACGGCGCTACAAACGCAGGCTGAAAGATCATCATAAGAGACTATCGAACAAAACGCGTAACAGCATCCCGGCCCAGCAATACGTACTGGCCGCGGAACCTGAAGACGCAGAGACAGAGCCGACGGCGTCGGAGGCCGCTGCTCCCGTGATCGTCGCCGAGACATCGACCAAAATCGACGTGATGAGCGTGGGCGACGCCGTGATGCGTATGGATTTGGCGGAGCTGCCGGCGCTGATGTTCCGCAACGGCACCCACGGCCGACTCAACGTGGTTTACCGCCGCCCGGACGGCAATATCGGCTGGATCGATCCGACCGAGTCCGCGGACGCCGGCTAACTGCGGGAGGGTTTTGTCGCATGGAAATTGGCGAGCTTTTGGGCCCGCGAGGCGTTCTGGCCAACCTCAAGGTCACGAGCAAAAAACAGCTCTTGCAAGAACTTGCGAGTCGCGCGGGTGAGATAACGGGTCTCCACGAGCGAACCATTTTCGACGCCTTGCTCGAGCGCGAGCGGCTGGGCTCGACCGGCGTCGGCAACGGCATTGCGATCCCGCATGGCAAGCTGGCCGGTCTATCGAGTTTGTGCGGCGTATTTGCCCGCCTGCCCGAGCCCATCGATTTCGAGGCCATCGATGAGCGCCCGGTCGATCTTATTTTCCTTTTGCTCGCGCCGGAATCGGCCGGCGCGGATCATTTGAAGGCGCTCGCCCGAGTTTCTCGCCTGCTGCGGGACGATGGCGTGTGCGACCGCATGCGCGGCTGCGATAACTCCGACGCGCTTTTCGCGCTCCTGACCGAACCGGCCGAACTGCCCGCAGCCTAGTGCCCCCTATCATGATGCCGTCCTCCGTACCACGGCATCATGATAGGGGGCACTAGGCCCGCGTCCGGACCCGGCGCCAATTGACAGGGCACCGCGGCATCCCCACTCTGTTCAGCAACATGATTCTGTGCCATGCGACATGCGTCGAGTTGGACGGTGTCGGCGTCTTACTACGCGGGCCGTCGGGCGCCGGTAAATCCGACCTGGCGATCCTCCTCATCGACCAAGGCGCCCACTTGGTCGCCGACGACCAGGTTCGGCTGTGGGCCGAGGACGGTGTGCTAACCGCCGCGGCGCCCGAGCGGCTGGCTGGGCTCGTCGAGGCCCGCGGGATCGGCATCGTGCGCCTGGACCACCTGCCGGCCTGCCGCGTCGGCCTGGTGGTCGATTTGGTCCCGCCCGAAGCGGTGGAGCGCCTACCCGAAACGTCCCGCCAGACGGTTGCAGGCATTGAGCTGCCGGCGCTCTCGCTCGCGCCCTTCGAGGCGTCGGCGCCGGCTAAACTTCGCCTTGCGCTCCGAGCCGGACGCGTGGACAGCCTGCTCGACTGCCCCGCGCGGGCCGCCGGGGCCGCCGGGGCGAAGCGGCTCGCTTGAGCGATGATAACGCGAACCGACGATCGGCCCGGTGAGGCGGCGGCCGCGGCCAAAGAGGCGGATGGGCGTCGCCGCCTGGTGCTGGTCACCGGCATGTCGGGCGCCGGCAAGACCTCGGCGTTGAAGGTTTTCGAAGATCTCGGATACGAGGTCGTAGACAACCTTCCCGTTTCGCTTTTGGCCAGCGTCGTGCGCCCGCCCGAACCCGGAAACCGCCTGCGCCAACCGCTGGCGCTCTGTGTCGATGTTCGCACCCGCCATTTCGATATCGAGCATTTCGAGCACGATATCGCGCCGCTGCTGAGCAGCGCCGACCTCGACGTCACGCTGCTATTCCTAGATTGCGACAACGAGATTCTCAGGCGACGGTTCACAGAGACACGCCGTCGCCACCCCTTGGCGAGCGATCGGCCGGTAATCGACGGCATCCGTCACGAGCGTGACCGCCTCGCCTGGCTGCGTAACCGGGCAGACCTCGCCATCGATACCTCCGGGGTCGATTTGCGCGATCTGCGGCGCCTGCTCAATGGCCACTTCTCCTACGCGGCGAACCACAGGCTGGGCGTTTTCGTGATGTCCTTCTCCTACCGTCAGGGCCTGCCACCGGAAGCCGACCTCGTGTTCGACGTGCGTTTTCTCGTCAACCCGCATTACGATCCGGCCCTGCGCCCGCTGAGTGGCCGCGACGCGGTCGTTGCCGCCTATATCGAGCGCGATTCGGCGTTTCAACCGTTTCTTGCTAACCTGACGGGAATGCTGGTGTCGTTGCTGCCCGCTTACGAGCGCGAGGGCAAATCTTATCTGACAATCGCCGTCGGCTGCACGGGTGGGCGGCATCGTTCCGTCTTCGTCGCTGAGCGGATCGCGGCGGCGTTGCGCGGCGCGGGCTGTCAAGTTGGCCTGCGTCATCGGGACATCGACCGTCTGCGGGAGAGTGAGCGACGAGCGGACGGCGCGGAACGGTCCGCGCCGGCGGACTAAGATCTAGGCGACGATTCCCGGCTGTCCGGAGAGCATCATGATCGGGCTGGTTCTTGTCACGCATGGCCGCTTGGCCGAAGAGTTCATCGCGGCCACCGAACATGTGGTCGGGCCGCAAGAGTATGTGCGCGCGGTGTGCATCGGGCCGGACGACGATATGGAGCAGCGCCGCAGGGATATTCTGGCGGCCGTCGATGCGGTCGACAGCGGCCACGGCGTGATTCTGCTAACCGACATGTTTGGCGGCACGCCCTCGAATCTCGCGATCTCGGTGATGGACAAAACCAAGGTCGAGGTCATCGCGGGCATGAACCTGCCGATGCTGATCAAGCTGGCGAGTGTGCGTCCCAAGGACAATCTGGCGGATGCGGTGGCAAGCGCCCAAGAAGCGGGCCGTAAGTACATCAACGTCGCCAGCCGCCTGCTCGACGGCGATGACCAATGAGCCAAGATAGCGGCGAGGGCCGGCCGAGCGCGGGAGACGCGGGCGAGGAGACGGCGCGGTGCAGCGTCATGATCGGTAACCAGCTTGGCCTGCACGCCCGAGCGGCAGCGAAATTTGTCAAAACGGCCGAGCGCTTTGACGCCGAGATCTGGGTGGTTCGAAACGGCACCCGCGTCTCGGGGGTCTCGATTCTGGGTCTCATGATGCTGGCCGCGGGGCCAGGCGCGGAAATCTCGCTGGAGGCCCGCGGCGCCGAGGCCAGCGGCGCCGTCGAAGCGCTAAGGCAGCTGGTAAGCGGAAACTTCGATGACGACGAAGGGTGAAACGGTCGTGGCGCTCGAAGGCGGGCGCCAGAACGAGACGCTCGAAGAGAAGGCCTACGATGGCGTCGGCGTCTCCGCCGGTATTGCCATCGGTCCCGCGCATGTCGTCGAGCGCGGCCTCCTCGATGTTCCGGAATATTCTATTACAGCGGACGACGTCGCTGACGAGCTCACCCGGTTCGATCAGGCGATCGAGAAATCCATCAAACAACTCAGGAGTTTACGGGTAAAGGCCGCGGCGTTGTCGGGCGCCGCCTCCGAGGAGCTCTGCTACCTGCTGGACGCACATCAGCAAATGCTTTCGGGCTCGCGCCTGGTTCGCGGTGTCCAAGACCGTATCCGCGAACAGCGCAGCAACGCCGAAGCGGCCGTGCAGGCGGAGCTATCGGAAATCTCGCACGCCTTCGCCAGCATGGAGGATTCCTATCTGGCCGGAAAGATTGAGGACGTGCGCGAGGTCGGCGGGCGCATCGTGCGCAATTTGATCAAATCGGAATACAAGGCCTTTTCCGGCCTCCCGTCGGGGACGATCATCGTCGCCGAGGAGATTACGCCGGCCGACACGGCGCTTATGGATCCGGCGCGTATCGGCGGCTTTGCCTCGGCGCTCGGCGGTGCCGAGGGACACACCGCGATCATGGCCCGCTCGCTCGGACTGCCGGCGGTGCTCGGGGTGCCGAGCCTTGCTCATGCGGTTCACTCCGGAGACACGATCATCGTCGACGGTGTGCGCGGGCGCGTCGTGGTCAACCCCAGCGAGGCGACCGCGGCTAAATACCAGCGCCGACGCGAGGCGCTGCTTCGGCGTCAACGTCAACTGGATCGCCTGCGCGGGGTTCCCGCGCTGACGCGCGATGGTGTGCGCATAACATTGCAGTGCAACATCGAGCTGCCCAGCGAACTCCCGCTGGCGCACCAAGCGGGCGCCGAGGGCGTCGGCTTGCTGCGCAGCGAGTTTCTCTACATGAATCGCGACGATCCGCCCAGCGAAGACGAGCAATATGTGGCGCTTCGCAGTGTCGTCGAGGGCATGGAGGGAGAACCGGTCACGGTGCGCACGCTCGATGTCGGCGGCGAGAAGCTCGCCCTTTCGCTCGGCCACCATATCAGCCCCAGCGTCAACCCGGCGCTGGGGTTGCGCGCGATCCGGCTCTCGCTGAAGTTCCAGCCACTTTTGGAAACCCAATTGGCCGCGATCCTGCGCGCCGGGGCGCACGGTGACGTGCGCATTTTGTTGCCGATGATCACCACCGTTTCCGAGGTTAAGCGGGTCCGCGAGGTGGTCGACAAAGTGGTGCGCAAGCTGAACCGCGCGCGGGTGGCGATCGCCGAGCCGGTGCCGCCGATCGGCGTCATGATCGAAACCCCGGGGGCGGCGCTGGCGGCGGACACACTGGCCAAGACCTGCGATTATTTCTCGATCGGCACCAACGATCTGACCATGTACACACTCGCCATTGACCGTGCGGACGAACAGGTGGCGCACCTGTATGACCCGCTCCATCCGGCGGTGTTGCGGCTGATCAAGTTCACCACCGAAGCGGCCGCCAAGGCCGGCCTCGCGGTCAATTTGTGCGGCGAAATGGCCGGCAATCCGCGCTACACGGCGCTGCTGGTGGGCCTGGGCCTGCGCGACCTCTCGATGGCCGCGCCGAGCCTACCGCGGGTCAAGCAGCGCATTCTCAGCCTCGACGTCAAGGAAGCGCTCAAGCGAACCGAACAGATCATGGAACAGTCCGACAGCGGCATGATCGCCACCCTGCTGGACGACTTCAACGCCCTTCCCTAGTGTCCCGATTCCGAAATTCGTGGGATCGAATTTCGGAACCATCACACTAGTGGATAGGATCCAACATAGGGTACCCATACGATGCCCTAGTACCGGCCGGCTTGTGGTTGTCTGCGAGCGGCGCGGCTGGTAAAACTCGGCGCGCCCGCGGGACGCGGCGCCGCCGCGCCTTTATCAGCAAATCGAAATCAGGATTTCGGAGAGCCTCAATGTCGGATGGCAAGGACTATAAGATCGCGGACCTTTCGCTCGCCGATTGGGGGCGCAAAGAGATCAACATCGCCGAGACCGAGATGCCCGGGCTGATGGCGCTACGGGCCGAATTTGGCCCGAGCAAGCCGCTCAAGGATGCGCGCATCGTCGGCTGTCTGCACATGACCATCCAAACCGCTGTCTTGATCGAGACCTTGACAGAGCTCGGGGCGGAGGTTCGTTGGAGCTCGTGCAACATCTACTCGACCCAAGACCACGCGGCCGCCGCCATGGCGGCGAGCGGCGTGCCGGTCTTTGCCTGGAAGGGCGAAACGGACGAGGAGTACGAGTGGTGCATCGACCAGACCATTCAAGGCCGCGATGGCTGGCGCCCCAACATGCTGCTCGATGACGGCGGCGACCTGACCAAGATCGTGCACGATCGCCACCCGGACTTGATGGCCGAGATCAAAGGCGTCTCGGAAGAGACCACCACCGGCGTGCTCCGGCTTTACGAGATGGAAAAAAACGGCACGCTCCTGGCGCCGGCGATCAACGTCAACGACTCGGTCACCAAATCTAAATTCGACAACCTTTACGGTTGCCGCGAGAGCCTAGTGGACGGCATCAAGCGCGCTACCGACATCATGGTCGCGGGCAAGGTGGCCGTGGTCAATGGCTATGGCGACGTCGGCAAGGGCTGCGCCGCGTCTCTCAGAAACCAAGGCGCGCGGGTGTTGATCACCGAGGTCGACCCAATTTGCGCCCTGCAGGCGTCGATGGAAGGCTACGAGGTCTCCACCATGGATGACGCCGCGCCGCTCGGAGACATTTTCGTCACCGCCACCGGCAACTTGGACGTCATCACCCTCGACCATATGCGTCGCATGAAGGACCGGGCCATCGTCTGCAATATCGGCCATTTCGACAGTGAAATTCAGATCTCCGCGCTCCAAAACTACCCGTGGCACGAGGTCAAGCCGCAGGTGGACGAGGTGGAGTTTCCCGACGGCAGGCGGCTGGTCATCTTGGCCAAAGGGCGGCTGGTGAATCTCGGCTGCGCGACCGGTCATCCTAGTTTTGTCATGAGCACGTCGTTCAGCAACCAGGTTTTGGCGCAGCTGGAACTTTGGCAGCATTCCGAGCGCTACGAAAACAAGGTTTACACCTTGCCGAAATATCTCGATGAAAAGGTTGCGGCCTTGCACCTCGCCAAACTCGGGGTCAAGCTGACCCAATTGACGAAAAAGCAGGCCGACTATATTGGCATCCCGGTCGATGGACCTTTCAAGCCGGATAGCTATCGCTATTAACGCATTATCCGGGCCGCGGCGACCGCCTCGGCCCCATGGTGCCCGCCCCTGGATTTTTCCCACTAGGGCTGGGTAACTGGCAGCTCCGACGAGTGACGCGAATGGATAGACTGCCGGCATTGGCCGTCATGTTCGTCGCATTCATGGTCCCGGCACGAAGCGCGTTCGCCGCGTGGGAAGTGGGCGACGGTGCCCTGATCGGCGTCGGCGTACTGGCCCTCGTCGGCTTTGTCTTGGCGGCTATTTTCGATGCCAAGCTGCGCCGCGAGCGCCGCGCGCGCGCGCGCGACGTGGCGCGACTGAGCGAAGAGCGGCGGAAGCAGGCCCGAGCGCTCGACGGCGTACCGATTTTGGTGTTCCATTGGCCGACGCACCGCATCACGGTCGGGCCATCGAATTGTCTGCTGTTCGGGCGTCGCCGAGGTTTATTCGGGCCGGACGATAGGGAAATCGAGGAGTTCCACGAGCTCGCCCAATATTTGCAGCCCGATGACTTCGCCAAGCTCAATCAGGCAGTCAGCGCGCTGCGCGCCGAGGGCACCGCCTTCCGGCTCGACTTGGCCAACCTCGACGGTAGCGGGGCGTTCGTCGCCGAAGGGGTCGGCCCGTCGGGCGAGGCGACGGAGCCAGGCGCTTCGAGCGTCAGTCTTTGGCTGCGCGATAGCACCACTGAAACCCAGGAGACCCACCGTGTGGAAGCGGAGGCGGCCGCGCTCCACGCCCGCGCCATGCGCTTGCGGACAATATTGGATACGGTGGAGCTGCCGATCTGGCAGCGCGATGCCGCGCTCGACCTCGTGTGGTGCAATCAAGCCTATGGCGATAGCGTCGAGGCCGGCATCGAAGCCGCGCTCAAGGACGGAGGCATCGAGCTCGCCTCCAACATCTCGCGCGCCGAGGCGCGCGCCCTCTCGCGCAACGCCCTGGCGTCGGAGAGCCAGACCACGGGGCGCCAGCATGTCGTGATGAATGGCGAGCGCCGTCTGCTCGAGATGGTGGAGTCGCCACTGGCCGACGGCCGCGGCACGATTGGCTGGGCGCGCGACATCACCGATTTCGAAACCGCCCGGACCGACCTGCTGCGCCACATCGACGCCCACGCCGAGGTGCTGGAATCGCTCGGCACCGCTATTTCCATTTACGGGCCCACGCAACGTCTCATGTTTTTCAACAGCCAGTTCGTCAAGCTGTTCCAGCTGGACGAGGCCTGGTTACGTTCGGAGCCCCCGCTGAGCGAGGTTTTGCAAGCTCAGAGCGATCTGCGGCGACTACCGGAACAGGCGGATTGGCGAGCCTATCGCGAAAAGATGGTGGCGCTGTTCACCAGCGTGACCGACCCGATCGAAGAGCTGCTCCATCTCCCCGACGGCTCGACCCTGCGCAGCGTGATATCGCCGCACCCCTTTGGCGGATTGCTGTTCATGACCCAGGATGTCACGGACCGCTTCGCGCTCGAGCGCTCCCACAGCACGCTCATGGCCGTGCAGCGCGCCACACTGGACAATCTATACGAGGCCGTTGCCGTGTTCGGGGCCGACGGTCGGCTCAAGCTATCGAATTCCGGCTACGCGCAGATGTGGAATTTGATTCCCAGCAACCTGGATGGCGAGCCGCACTTCTCCGAGATCGTTGAAATGACCAAGTATCTCATCGACTACGGCGACGACTGGGAGACCTACACGGCCGAGCACATGGCGCGGCTCGTCGAGCGCACGCGCAGCGGCATCCGGCTCGTGCGGCGGGACGACAAGGTGCTCGACTGCACCTTCGTGCCGCTGCCCGACGGCGCCACGCTGATCACCTATTTGGACGTGACGGACAGCTTCCAGGTGGAACAGGCGCTGCGCGAACGGACCGAGGCGCTGGAGACGGCGGACCGCCTCAAGACGGAGTTTATCGCCAACGTCTCGTACGAGCTGCGCACCCCGCTCAACACGGTCGTTGGCTTTACCGAAATCCTCGCCAACCAGTATTTTGGCACCCTCAACGAGCGCCAGCAGGAATACATCAAAGGTATTCTGGATTCCTCGCAGCAGCTGCTATCTCTGATCAACGACATCCTCGACCTCGCCACTGTCGAGGCCGGCCTCATGGTGCTGGAGGTCGAGGCGATCGACGTGCATGCGGTGCTGCACAGCATGCTGAGCTTAATTCAGGAGCGCATCCGCAGGAAGCAGCTCAATGTCACCTTCGAATGCGCGCCAGACATCGGGCCCTTGGAGGCCGACGAGCGCCGCCTCAAGCAGGTGTTGTACAACCTGTTGAGCAACGCGATGAAATTCACCCCCACAGGGGGCACCATAACGCTCGGCGCCAAGCGAAACAGCGAGGCGATCTCGATATGGGTGGCCGACACGGGCGTCGGCATCGATCGCGACGAGCAACGGGTGGTGTTCGACAAATTCTACCAGGCCGACAGCGCGCTCGCGCGCCAGTCCGGCGCCGGGCTGGGGCTGTCGCTGGTCAAGAAATTCGTCGAGTTGCACGGCGGCCGCGTGGAGCTGGAGTCGGTGCCGGAAAAGGGCACCACGATCGTCTGTAGTTTTCCGCTTCGCTTCGCTCCGCAAGCCGTGGCCTACGGCGAGGCGGAACTCTGACGACGCGGCGCGCTTGCCCGCCGCCCGCCCTTGGTATTACAACCGACCCCGAGATGACAGAGCCCGGCTCTACTGCGGAGCAGACCATCGCGCTCGACAGCCTTGCCGCGACGAAGCGGCTCGGGGCGAGCCTCGCGGGCCCGCTGCGGCCCGGCGACGTCATCGGTCTCGCGGGCGACCTCGGGGCCGGCAAGACAACGCTGGCGCGCGCGCTGATCCGGGCCCGGCTGGGTGTGGTAGAGGTGCCGAGCCCGACTTTTACACTGCTGCAGGTTTATGACGGACCGGGCGGCGCGCTCTGGCACTTCGACCTGTACCGGATCGGCGATCCGGCGGAGGCCTATGAATTGGCTATCGAGGACGCGTTCGCGGAGGGCATCTCGCTTATCGAATGGCCGGAGAAGCTGGCGGGCGCGTTGCCGGACGACTGGCTGGAAATCCGCCTGGAGCCGGGGCCCACGCCGGAATCGCGCCGCGCGCGACTGCTCCCGCATGGCGACAGGGCGGCGGCGCTCTGCCGCGAGCTGACCGCCGCCTTCGCCTCGAGTGTGCCGGTCGATGCCTGAGCGTAAGCGACAAATCGACGCCTTCCTCGAGCGGGCGGGCTGGGGCCGCGCGGAACGCCGGCTGCTGGCGGGCGACGCCTCGTTCCGCCGTTACGAGCGGCTCTTCATGGACGATCGCACCGCGGTGTTGATGGACGCGCCGCCGCCGCAGGAGGACGTCAGACCGTTCATCGCCATCGCGCGGCATCTGCTGGCAGAGGGCTACAGCGCACCCGACATCTACGCCAACGATGTCGCGGCGGGCTTTCTCCTGCTCGAGGACCTCGGAGACGATTGTTACACCCGCCTGCTCGATCCCGCCAAGCCGCCTGTCGCGGAACAGGCATTGTACGAGGCGGCCGTGGATTTGTTGATCGCCTTGCATCGCCGGGCCGCGCCGGCGGAACTGGCGCCCTTCGCCGCGGCGACGTGGCTAGCGGAGGCCGAGCTGTTTATCGATTGGTACGTGCCCCGCCGGCGCGGCGCGGCGCCCTCGACGGCGCTGCGCCAATCCTATGCCCGGGCTTGGCGCGACGTGCTGCCGCTCGCCCATCAGGTGCCGAACGCCTTGGTTTTAAGGGATTATCACGCCGACAACTTGATGTGGCTGCCGGCGCGGGGGGGAGCGCGGGACGATCCAAACGGTGTCAACCGAGCCGGGCTCCTGGATTTTCAGGACGCCGTGCGCGGCCCCGTGCCCTACGATCTAGTCTCGTTGCTGGAAGACGCGCGGCGCGACGTTCCACCCGCC
>JAUVWK010000315.1 GCA_030604165.1 Alphaproteobacteria bacterium
AGAGGCCGTGACCGGCTTTCGCGATCGAGCTAGCGCTCCCGGCGGGCGCCGCGCTGCCAAAAAAATCCAACTCGAAGGGGCGGCCGTCCAGACCGATCCGTCCCTCCGGTCGTCGGCGGTTCCGTGAAAGCGATACTAGCAGCGCGGGCGCGAGCGCTCGGTTGATCTATGTCAAACCCCCGAATCCTGGCGGTCGCCTGTCCGCGCCACTGGGAAACAGATCATGTGGGAAACGGCTCAGGCGACAACGATGATCACGCGTCCCGTGGCGCGGCGCTGCAACAACTCCGCCATCGCCGCCGGCACGGCAGAGAGCGGAAAGCGCTTCGAGACCAACGGCCGAAGCTTGCCGGCCCCGTACCAGGCGATCAACTCGTCGGCCGAGCGGCTCAGCTTGTCGGGCGCCCGCTGGCGAAAGTAGCGCAGCGATGAGCCCAGCGCCGCACGATGCTTGACCAGCAAACGGTTCGCCGGAATTTGCTGGATGCCGCCGACAAACCCGATCAGCAGGATGCGCCCGCCCCAGCCGAGCGACGACAGCGCCGCATCGAACAGCTCGCCGCCCACCGGATCGTAGCAGACCTCCACGCCGCGCCCCTCGGTGAGCGCCATGACCCGCTCTTTCAAGCTCTCCGCCACGTAATTGACCAGGCGATCGGCGCCGCGGGATTCTGCGATCGCCAGCTTTTCGGCGCTGCTCGCGCCGGCGATCACGGTGGCGCCGAGCGCCTTGCCGATCTCGACCGCGGTAAGCCCGACCCCGCCGGAAGATCCCAGCACCAGCATGGTCTCGCCCGGCTCGAGCTTGGCCTGCCAGCGGATGGCGACATGGGACGAGAGATAGGCGATGGCAAAGCCACCCGCGGTCTCGAAATCCATGCCCGCCGGGATGGCGAAGGTCTCGGCCTCCCGGGCCGTCGCCTGCTCGGCGAAGCCGCCATGATCGAGCAGTGCCATCACCCGGTCGCCCGGCCGGAAGCGACGCACCTCCGCGCCGCACTCGAGCACCACGCCGGCGGCCTCCAATCCGGGCGCGAAGGGAAAGGCGGGTCGGGTCTGATAGCGGCCCTCGATCAGAATGGTATCGGCGTAATTGACCGCCGCGGCCTTGACGCCGATCAGCACCTCGCCCGGGCCTGGCGTGGGCGCCGGCGCGTCTTCGAGGGTCAAGCTCTCGGGCCCGCCCCAAGCCCGGCAAATCACGGCGCGCATGACACGACTTCCCCCGCAGCGGCTGAATCGAGGGCCGGATCATGGCCCAATCGAGGAGGCGCCGCCAGTGTCCCGATTCCGAAATTCGTTGTATCGAATTTCGGAAAAAAAGGGACACTAACTATTAGAATCTAGTGTGATTCAGCCTCCGAAATTCGTCACATTCAATGTGCCGAATTTCGGAACCATCACACTAGGGCGCGGTCCGGCCGGTGCTGTCACGTGCCCGGACGCGCACGATTGAGGCGGGCGGCCCACGGCCAACGAACCGTAGGCTGCGCCGAGCGATTAGGCTAAGATCGGGTTGTCGCCATGGCCGACGGCTTGGCGAGAGCAGATAGCGGGGAGCGATATGACCGACGCGCCGACACCTGAAATGCCCGACGTAGAGCCTTTCGAAAAATTCCATGCGCTCAAGAACATGTGGCGCTCGGGGGAGGGCGCTGCCCTGTTGATCGCCTTGATCGTCTGCGCTGTCGCCGCCCCGTTCATCGTGCCGTTGCTGCCGATCGAGAACGTGATGACCGCCATCGGCGCCGGATTTATCTACGTCGTGACCTTCATCGTGATCGCCGGGCTGCTGCGCAATTTCATATTTCGCGGCTTTATCATGGTGCGCAATCGGTTGAGGCAGAAAACCGCCAACTAGGGCCGGTCAAGACTGAACGGCTCCAGCCCACTCCCTAATGCCCGACGGGGGGCGCGCCGGGCAAGAGGGAATGGGCCGGCGCCGTCCATGCGGCTAGCCTTCCTCTCCTAGTGCGCCAACAACCACTGCTGAGCGAGCCGCTGTGCCTGGGCAATATCTCGGGCGGTCATGCGATTTGCGGCGATGTCGCGGTTCTTCACCCATGAGGCGCGAACCACGCCCGGTGGCACCGTCGCGGCGGCCAGGTTGAACCACATGTGGGCCTGAATCTCATCCCGAGGGATGCCCTTGCCCTGGAAGCGCATGACGCCAAGGTCGTTTTGCGCGCGCGCGTCGCCGTGTTCGGCGGCGATTCCGTACCAGAGCACCGCCTCGGCATAGTCCTGCGGTACACCCTTGCCCAGGTTGTACATGACACCAAGGCTGTACTGGGCACCGACGTCGCCCTGCTCGGCGGCCCGACGGGACCATTTCGCCGCGGCGACGTCGTCCTGCTGCACGCCTTGGCCGGTTCGGTACATGACGGCAAGGGTGCCTTGGGCGTCCGCGACCCCTTGCTCGGCCGCCGCCCGATACCACTTCGCCGCCTCGGCATCGTCCTGCGCCACGCCTTGGCCCAGGTCGTACATGACGCCGAGCCTGTATTGGGCGTCGGC
Source organism: Alphaproteobacteria bacterium (assembly GCA_030604165.1). Taxonomy (GTDB): domain Bacteria; phylum Pseudomonadota; class Alphaproteobacteria; order UBA828; family UBA828; genus JAUVWK01. Next base: position 2,518 of record JAUVWK010000315.1, read on the forward strand.
GTCTCCTTGGTCGGCCCAAACGAGAAACACACGCAGCGCATCGTCATAGTCGCCGCGGACGTAGGCTTCCCACCCGGCGTCGAAATCCTGTGCCGCCGTCGGCGTGGCGAGGGCGAGCAACAGCGCGACGGTCGGCATGAAGCGCCTGATAAAGCGCGGCACGAAGGTCCCGCCACCGCACCCTGGAGCGATACTCGATCGCGAATTGATCATTCGAGATATTCCTTTAGTGCCCGATGACGAAATACAAAACCATGGCGACAGTGAAACCGAGCCCCATCAGCCCGGCCACCACATCCCAGACCGATTCAGAGGCGACTCTGACGCCGAATCTGTCGAACAGGTGCACCTGCAACAACGTGACGGTACCTATGGCAATCCCTTGCATCTCCCAGATCTCCTATGGCAAGAGGTTCGGGTATCTTAGAGACGACCGCGCTTAAGGATTTGCGATAGTTCTGTGTCGAGCTGTGACAATTTCGTGGCCCTGACCGGGATTGGCCGGGCGCGCGGTGTCGCGGCGCCGCAAACCCACCGTCGAAATGGACGGGCCTTGCCCAATCACGAGAGCGGCGCGGCTCGAGCGGGCCAGACCTCAAGCAAGCCACTTGAATATTAAGGAGAATTGGTGCCCCTGGAGGGACTCGAACCCCCACGCCCTTACGGACAACAGATTTTGAGTCTGTCGCGTCTACCAGTTCCGCCACAGGGGCGCGCGCGGCCGCGTGCCGGCGCGGCACGATCATAGCCGAGCAAGTTCGGCGCGCAAGCGCGTTCGCGCAGGCCCCGGCGGGGCCGGATCGCGGGCGGCGCGGCGCGTCGTAAGCCACGCACTCATGCCAGCGAGCGGTGACAATGACCCGCAAATTATCCCTGTGGGCCATTGTCACCGCTCGCTGGTATAAGGCGTACCATGCTCCGACGGCTTTATGACTGGACCATGGGCCTTGCCGGTCGGCGCCATGCCTTGTGGGCGCTCGCCCTCATCTCGTTCATCGAGAGCTCGATCTTTCCGATCCCGCCCGACGTGCTGCTGGTGCCCATGGTGTTGGCCAAGCGGCGCCGCGCCTGGCTGATCGCGGGCGTCGCCACCGCCGCCTCGGTGCTGGGCGGGCTCGCCGGCTATGCCATCGGCTATTTCCTGTTCGAGAGCCTGGGCCGGCCGCTGCTCGCCTTCTATGGCTACGAGGGCAAGTTCGCGAGTTTCCAATCCTATTACAACGAGTGGGGCGCGTGGATTGTCGGCGCCGGTGGCCTGACGCCGTTGCCTTACAAGGTGATCACCATCGCCAGCGGGGTCACTGCGCTCGATCTCGGCGTTTTCATCTTGGCCTCGGTCGTGGCGCGGGGGCTGCGTTTCTTCATCGAGGCCGCGCTGCTATGGCGCTTCGGCGAGCCGATCCGCGGCTTCATCGAGCGCCACATGGGCAAGCTCGCCGTCTTGTTCTTCGTGCTGTTGATCGGCGCCTTCGTGCTCATCAAGTTCATCGTCTGAAGAGTGCCCCTATCGTGATTCCGTGCTACGTAGAACGGCATCACGATAGGGGCACTGGCGCATGAGCATCGCTCTCGACCGCTTCGCCGCTTGGCCGTGGCCCCGTCTGGCGCCGGCGGGCCTGGGTGGGATTAGCGCCGCCCTGCTGGTGACGGTGCATTTGTTTCAGTATGTCGGCGGCGTGCAGCCCTGCATTCTCTGCCTCTATCAACGCTATCCGCATTTCGCCGTGGTCGGCCTCGCCGTGCTCGCGC
>JAUVWK010000107.1 GCA_030604165.1 Alphaproteobacteria bacterium
TCCGGCTGGTATACCAAGTATACCATGGACTCCCGGCCGCGCGCCGCCGGGCCAGGGCGGGCGCCGGGAGTCAACTCGGCGGGGGACCACAGCGGCCGGGATCAGATCGGGAGACAGCGATGAGCGGAACCTCACCCTCGCGCGCGATCAAGCTGTTCGGCACCGAAGAGACCGTGCCCGAAATCACCGCCGTCCGCGCGGGCGCGCTGTCGGCGGAGTTCGAAGGCGGCAAGCTGCGCTATATACGGATCGGCGGCGCGGAGGCCCTGCGCGGCGTCGCTTTCGTCGTCCGCGGTCCCGGATGGGAGACCTTCAGCCCCGCGCTGTCGGACCTTCTGATCGAGCAAACCGACGAGCGGTTTCTTATTTCCTACGCGGCCCGCATCAGCGCGGCCAACGGCGAGTTCGGCTTTCGCGCCGAGATCGAGGGCCGGGCCGACGGGACGCTGCGCTTCGAGGTTCGCGGCAAGGCCGAGACGGACTTCGAGACCAACCGCACCGGTTTCGTGATCCTGCACCCCGTGGAAGGTGTGGCGGGAAGGCCCTGCAAAATCACCCATGATGACGGCAGCGTGGAGGAGACGGCGTTTCCCGACCTCGTCATGCCGCTGCAACCGTTCTTCGATATTCGCGCCATGGCGCACGAAGTCTCGTCGGGCTTGTGGATCACTTGCGCGATGGAAGGCGCCGACCCGTGGGAGAGCGAGGACCAGCGCAATTGGACCGACGCATCGTATAAGACCTATTATCGGCCGCTTGCGTTGCCGTTTCCCTACACCATCGCCGCGGGCGAGGACGTGCGGCAGACAATCACACTCAGCTTCGACGGCCCCTTGCCGCGGGCCGCGGCGGCCGCTGAGGATGTCGCCCGCATTACGCTGGGCGCCGAGGCGTGCGGCGCGATGCCGCGTATCGGTCTCGGCGTCCCGGCCCACCAGGCACAAGCCTCGCGCGAAGCCCTGGAGCTTGCGCAGTCGGTCGGTCCGCAGCTTTTAGTTTGCGAGTTCGACCCGCGCCAGGGGCACGGCGAGGCCGAGCTGGCGGCTTACGGCGCGCTGTCGCAAGCGCTCGGGACCGAATTGGTGCTCGAGATCGTCGTGCCCTGCGAGCGCGCGGTGGCAGACGAGCTGGCCGAGGCTGCCGCCGCGGTCGCGGCCGCCGGGCTGAGACCGGACACCGTGCTGGTCGAGCAGGCGGGGCTGCTGAAATTCACCCTTCAGACGGTGGCGGAGCTGGGTTTGCCCAGCTTTGCCGAGACCTATGCGGCGGCGCGCAAGGCGTTCCCGGACGCCGCGCTCGGCGGCGGCGTGTTCACAAACTTCACCGAACTCAACCGCAACCGGCCGACGCCCGATTTGTTCGATTTCATCAGCCACACCACCTGCGCGGTGGTGCACGAGGTGGACGACCGCTCGGTCATGGAGACGTTGCAATCGCTGCCCTCCATCATCGCCTCGGTGCGCGCCTTCGCCGGCGGCAAACCTTACCGGATCGGGCCCAGCGCCATTGGCATGCGCTCAAATCCCTATGGCCTCGGTACTCACGACAACCAGGCCAACATCCGCATGTCGTTCAACCAACAGGACCCGCGCCACCGCGGGCTTTTGGGCTCCGCCTTCATGCTGGGCTACGTCGCGCGCCTGGCCTATGGCGGGCTCGAGGCGGTGACCATCGGCGCGCCGGTCGGCGAGTTCGGCATGGCCTACCGCAAGATGGCGCAGCCGCAGCCTTGGTTCGACGACATCGGCGGCGCGCCCGTGTTTCCGCTTTATCATGTGGTCGCCGGCATGGCTTCGGCCGCCGGCGCGGCGTTGCTGCCGGCGGACTCCACGGCGCCCGAGCGGGTGTTGGCGCTGGCCTACCGGGGCGAGGCGGGCACGATGGTATGGCTCGCCAACCTCACGTCCCGCGCCCAGCGCGTTGCGCTCGCCGGGTTGCCCGACGGCGAGGCGCTCGTCGGTCGGCTGGACGAGGCCAACTTCGAGCACGCCGCGAGCGACCCGTATGGCTTCGCGGCCTCGCCTGGCGAGGCCGGCGATGCCTCGGCGCTGGAGCTCGGCGCCTACGCGGTCGCGCGTATCGCGATCGCCCGGTAGGCGCGAAACGAAGGAGGCGGAAGACTGAGGCCATGAGCCGGTTCGCGATCATCGTCGAATTCACGCTCGAGCACGGGCGCACCGACCAGTTTCATGCGGAGGTTCTGAAAAACGCCAAGAATTCACTCGACAACGAGCCGGGCTGCCGGCGTTTCGATGTCTTGGTGCCGGAGGAGCCGGCGAATCGTATCGTGCTCTACGAGATCTACGACGACGAGGCGGCCTTTCAGGCGCATTTGCAGACGCCCCATTTCGCGGCGTTCGACGAGACGGTCAGAGACTGGATCACCGAGCGCTCGCTTACGCGGTTCAGAGTCAGTGACGGATAGGTGGGAGTGAACCCCAACGGGAGGTAACGGAGATGACGCAAGAGACGTTGAAAGAGATGACCCGTCACGGGCGGGTCAAGATCGGTACGTTCGTCGTCGAATTCAACACACCCGGAATCGGCCAGATTTTGAAGGCGGCGGGTTGCGAGTTCGTGCTGCTCGACATGGAGCATAGCGGCTTCGGCATCGACACCATCAAATCCATGTTGCGCTATATGCAGTCCGCCGACCTGCGGGTGATCGTGCGGCCGCCATCGAAGGAATACCATCACGCGGCCCGCGTGCTCGATATGGGCGCCGAAGGGGTGATGTTCCCGATGGTCGGTTCGCCGCAGCAGGTCCGCGAGCTTTTGGGCTATATGAAATATCCGCCCAAGGGCGCTCGTGGCGTGGCGCTGCAGATCGCCCACGACCGTTACGAGGGCGGGCCGGTAATGAAAAAGCTCACTGACGCCAACAAGAAAACCACCTTCGTCGCCCTCATCGAAACGCGCGAAGGGGTCGGCAACATCGAGGCGATCGCGGCCATGCGCGATGTCGATCTGATTTGGATCGGCCACTTCGATCTGAGCGCCGACATGGGGATCGCCGGGCAATTCGACCATCCGGATTTCAAGGCGGCGGTGGATCGCATCATCGCGGCCTGCCGACGGCACAATAAATCGTTGGGCCGCCTCGTGCCCGACGCCAAGACGGGCGCGGCGCTCTTTAAGGAGGGCTTCGATTTCATCTGCCATTCGGGCGATGTTTGGATGTTGCAACAGGTGATGAAAGCGGGTGCCGACGAGCTCCGGGCAACCTGCAAGGGCGGCCGCAAGCGGGTATCGAAGAAGGGGAAAAAGTGATGGGTGAATATCGCATCGCGTTGAGCAGCGATTTCGTCAAGGCCGACGGCTCGTCCACCTTCCCGATGTTCGACCTCGGTCCGCTCGGGACGGAGCCCGGTGTTGCCTTCGAATATCTCAAGAGCGCGGGCGAAGTTCGGGCCGACGAGCTGGAAGGCTTCGATGCGCTCATCCTGCTGGGCCACGAGTTCACCCGCGCCAGCGTGCCCAGCGGCGGGCGCCTCGCCATCGTGGCGCGCTTCGGCGTCGGCTACGACACGGTGGACGTGGCCGCTTGCTCGGACAACGACATCGCGCTCACGATTACGCCCGACGGGGTGCGGCGCCCGGTCGCGGTTTCGATCATCGCCTTGATCCTGGCGGTGACCGGCAAGCTGCTTATCAAGGACAGGCTCACCCGCCAGGGCCCCGAAGGCTTCGCCAAGAAGGCCCAGCACATGGGCGTCGGCCTGGTGGACAAGACGCTGGGCTCCATCGGCATCGGTAATATCGGCGCTGAGATGTACCGGCTGGCCAAGCCGTTCGACATGAAGTTCATGGCCCACGACCCCTATGCGGACCCGGCGGTGGCGGAGGCGCTCGGCGTGCGGATGGTGGATTTGGAGACGCTGTTTCGCGAAGCCGATATCCTCTGCGTCAATTGCCCGCTCGGCGACGAGACCCATCACATCGTCAGCGCCGAGCGGATCGCCATGATGAAGCCGAGCGCCTTCATCATTAACACCTCGCGCGGCCCGACCATCGATCAGAAGGCACTGACCCAGGCGTTGCAGGAGGGGCGGATCGCGGGCGCCGGGCTGGACGTGCTCGAGCAGGAGCCGCCGGACGCCGACGATCCCATCCTCAGGCTCGACAACGTGGTGCTCAATCCGCACGCGCTGTGCTGGACCGACCAGTGTTTCGCGGGCATCGGCGCAACGGCCATCAAGGCGACGTTCGAGGTTATGCGCGGGCGCGAGCCGCGCGGCATCGTCAATAGGGAGATTTTGGAGAACGCGGCCTGGCGCCAGAAGCTCGAGGCCTTCCGCGGGGCGTTCGGCGAATAGGCGTGGTCATCGCGCGAGTCACGGGCCGGCTACCGGAATCCCCCGATAGCTGGTAATAACGTACCCGACGCCATGGAGACGCGGGGACGTTCTTGACCATCCGGGGATTCGAGTTTCCGACGCCGGAATTGCCGCCCGGAATCGAGGCGCTGCGCGCTGACGTGCGCGGTTTTCTCGAGGCGGAATTCGCGGCGGGCTCGTGGGCGCCACAGTCCAATTTCATGGCGGGGTTTTCCGCCGAGTTCAGCCAGAAGCTGGGCGCCCGCGGCTGGCTTGGCATGACCTGGCCGTCCCGCTATGGCGGTCATGAGTGTTCGGCGCTGGAACGCTATGTCGTGACCGAGGAGCTGCTGGCCGCCGGCGCGCCGGTCAGCGCCCACTGGGTGGCCGACCGGCAGAGCGGGCCGTTGCTGCTTCGCTATGGCTCCGAGGCGCAGCGCCAAGCGATCCTGCCGCGCATCGCGGCCGGCACGTGCTACTTCTCCATCGGCATGAGCGAGCCGGATTCCGGCTCGGACCTGGCCTCGATTCGCTGCCAAGCGAAACCCGCCGACGACGGCTGGATCATCACCGGTGCCAAGGTGTGGACCAGCAACGCGCACCGCAATCATTTCATGATCGCGCTGTGCCGCACCGGCCCGGCGGGCGACGACCGCCATGGCGGCCTGAGCCAGTTTTTGATCGACTTCAAGGCGGACGACGTCGCCATCAATCCGATCTACAACCTGTTGGGCAACCACGAGTTCAACGAGGTCGTGTTCGACGAGCTCTTGGTCGCGGGCGACCGCCTGATCGGCCGCGAGGGGGAGGACTGGCAGCAAGTGACCAGCGAACTGGCCTTGGAGCGGAGCGGACCCGAGCGCTTCTTGAGCACCTTTCGCCTGCTGGTCGAGCTGGTGCGCGCCTGCGGCCCCGAGCCCGACCGGCGCGCCGCCGAGGCGATCGGGCGCCTGACCGCCCATCTGGTGACGTTGCGGCGCATGTCGCTCTCCATCGCGGGCATGCTGGAGGCGGGCGAGATGCCGAACGTCGAGGCCGCCATCGTCAAGGATGTGGGCACCCGGTTCGAGCGCGAGGTCGCGGAGGTCGCTCGCCTCGTGGCGCCGGTGGAGCCGGCGCGCGGCGCCCCCGGCAATGAACCGAACTATGCCGCCGTGCTCGCCGAATCGATTCTCCACCTGCCGTCTTATACCTTGCGCGCCGGGACCACCGAGATCATGCGCTCGATCATCGCGCGCGGGCTCGGCTTGCGATGAGCCGGAGCCACAGCATTATCTCCGAGGTCGCCGAGCGGCTGTTTCGCGATTTGGCCGAGCCCGAGGTGATCAACCGCGCGGAGGAGGGCATCTGGCCCGACGCGTTGTGGCGCTCGCTGGAACAGGCCGGCCTGACGCTCGCGCCCGTGCCCGAAACGGCGGGCGGCGGGGGCGGCACGTTCGCCGACGCCGTGGCGGTCTTGCACGTCGCCGGCCGGTTCGCGGCGCCGATCCCCTTGGCCGAGACCATGTTGGCGGGCTGGGTGCTGGCGGGCTCCCGGCTCGGCGTGCCCAAGGGACCGCTCACCTTCGCGCCGGTCGATGCGACCGAGGCGGTGACATTCGAGCCCGAGGGCGGCCTGGAGTGGCGCCTCTCGGGAACGGCGCATCGCGTGCCATGGGCCCGCGACGCGGGCCACGTCGTGGTGTTGGGCGAGGCCGGCGAGGCCAGTGTGGTGGCGCTCGTCGAGGCCAGCCTGCTGCGCCCGGAAGCGGGGCGCAATCTCGCGGGCGAGCCGCGGGATACGATCCACTTCGACGGGCTCGTCGTGGGTCGCGACAAGGTGGCCGCGGCGGGCCCGGGCATGGGGCGGCACTCGCTGTTCTTGCGTGGCGCCTTGGCGCGCGCGGCACAAATGAGCGGCGCGCTGGAGCGGCTCTTGGAGCTCTCGGTCGGCTATGCCGGCGAGCGCCGCCAATTTGGCCGCGCCATCGCCAAGTTTCAAGCCATCCAACATTACCTCGCCGCGCTCGCCGGCCATGCCGCGACCGCCCGCGCCGCCGTGGACGGGGCCACCAGCGCCTTGGCCGGGAATCCCGAAGCGGCGGTCTTTGCCGTCGCGGTGGCCAAGGCCCGGGCCGGCGAGGCGGCCGGCGAGGGCGCCGCCATCGCGCACCAAGTGCACGGCGCCATGGGCTTCACCTACGAGCACTCGTTGCATCACGCGACCCGACGGCTGTGGTCTTGGCGCGACGAATTCGGCGGCGAGAGCGTTTGGAACATCCGGCTCGGCGAGCAGGTCGCGGCCACGGGCGCCGACGCCCTGTGGTCACTCATTGCGGAGCGATAAACGCGATGGCGGGGCGATGAACGCGGTTCGCCTCGTGTCTCGCCCGCCCAACCCAACATCCGCGGGAGCCACCGCCCATGAGCGACGATATCCTGTTCGAGGTCGACGACAAGGTCGCCACGATCACGCTGAACCGGCCCGACAAGCGAAATGCCTTCACCTTGGAGATGATCGACGCCTGGGCCGCGGCGCTCGAGGCCTGCCATGAGCGCGACGACGTGCACGTCGTCGTGCTCACCGGTAAGGGGCGCGCCTTTTGCGCCGGCGGCGATATCGCCAACTTGTTGAAGGGGCCGACGGCAAAAAGCGCGCTGGAGCGCAAGCACGAGTTGACGCAGCACATCCACCGCATTCCGCTCTTGCTCGAGCGCATGGACAAGCCGGTGCTGGTGGCGATTAATGGCGCGGCCGCGGGCGCCGGGCTCGACATGGCGCTCATGGGCGACATTCGCTATGCCGCCGCATCGGCCCGCCTGGGCGAGAGCTACATCAAGATGGGGATCGTGCCGGGCGACGGCGGCGCCTATTACTTGCCGCGGCTGGTCGGCTTAGCGCGGGCGCTCGAGCTGCTGTGGACCGGCGATTTCATCGACGCGCACGAGGCCGAGCGCATCGGCCTGGTCAACAAGGTGCTGCCCGACGACGAGCTGATGCCCTACACCTATGGTGTCGCGCGCAAGATCGCGCAGGGCCCGACCGTTGCCGTTCGGATGATGAAGCGGGCGGTCTACCAGGGCCTCCAGAGCGACTTGCGGACGAGCCTCGATTTGATCTCGTCCCACTACGGCATCGTCGCCTCCAGCGAGGATCACGCCGAGGCGGTCGCCGCCTTTCTCGAGAAGCGCGAGCCCGCGTTTAAGGGACGCTAGCGCGTGTACCGATAAATTAGAGCCGGGGTGAGGGAGCGATGAAGACGACCGTCAACGGCATGTCTATCAATTACCGGATCGACGGGGCCGAGGGCGCGCCCTGGCTTACCTTCAGCAACTCGCTCGCCACCAACCTCTCGATGTGGGATGCGCAAGTGGAGGCGCTGGCCGCGGATTATCGAATTCTGCGCTACGACACCCGCGGCCACGGCGACAGCGAGATGACGAGAGGCGCCTATTCGCTCGGCCTCCTGGTCGGCGATGTGGTCGGCCTGCTCAACGCCCTCGGCATTGAGCGCACGCATTTCGTCGGGCTCTCGCTCGGCGGCATGACCGCGTTGGGTCTCGCGCTCGACCATTCGCAACGGCTCGCGAGCATGGCCGTTTGCGACGCGCGAAGCGACGCGCCGCAAGCGTTCCGCGACAGCTGGCCGGGGCGCATCGCCGTGGCTCTGAGCGACGGTATGGATGGCCTCGTCGCTTCGACCATGTCGCGCTGGTTTGCGCCCGAGGTCTTGGCCCAGCAATTGCCCAGCCACGACAAGGTGCGGGCGATGATCCGCGGCACCAGCCCGGAGGGCTACGCGGGCTGCGCGCGCGCCTTGCAAGCGCTCGACTACCGGCCGCGGCTCGGCAAGATCGCGGTGCCGACCTTGTTCCTGGTCGGTGCCCAGGACAGCGCCACGCCGCCGGAAGTCGCGCGCGCCATGCACGACGCCGTACCCGGTTCGGGATTCGCCGAGCTGACTGCGGCGGGGCACCTCTCCAACATCGACCAGCCCGACGCCTTCAACCGGGCGATCGCCCGATTCCTCAGCGCGGGCGCGGAGCCGCGGTAGGGCGATTCACGAATCCGTGGAATCGCTCAAGGCCGCGACCGCGGCCCGCCGGCTATCCGGCGCGCCCGCGCAGGTGCGGACCGTCAGGTCCGCTGCCGTGAGCAATAAAAGCTAGAGGCCGCGACCGCGGCCCGCCGGTTATCCGGCGCGCCCGCGCAGGTGCGGACCGTCAGGTCCGCTGCCGTGAGCAAAAAAA
>JAUVWK010000272.1 GCA_030604165.1 Alphaproteobacteria bacterium
GATTGAGCCTGACCGACCTCATGGTTTCGGGCGTCCGCTAATACCTAAGGAGCGGCGACAGCTTATTTTGTCAACGCGAGGGCCACGTCGCCCACGGCCTCGACGCTGTCGCCGACATCGAAAAAGCAGATGATGCGGCAGGGGCACGATTCCAGTCCGTCGTAGCGCCAGGGGAAAGCCCCGATCACACAGCGTTGGTTGAGCACGCGCTCGATGTCGCCGCCGACATTTTCGGCGTGGATCAAGCCTTCCTGGAAGGCGTAGTTGTGGAACGGGAAGATATCCGAGCGCACGGCGCGCCCCGATAGCTTGTGCGTGTAGTCGTACTCGCCGAAGAACTCCGTGCAAGTCATCCCGACCTTCTCCTCGAACTGCTTGGCGAAGTCGGCGCGCATATATCGGATCGAGGTGTTCATGGGATGGTCGCCGCTGCCCACGTCGATGCCGAACCATTTGATTTTCATGTCCAGCATCCATTCCAGCAATTCGAGCTTGCCGCCCGGATGCATACAGAAATAGCGCACCAGATCCTGCTGGGGCTGGCCCTCGTAATAGCGGTGATAGCCGGTATGAATAATGAGGACATCGCCTTTCTTGATCTCCACCGGCGCCTGCTCGAGCATCGCCGGCGTAATGACCGCCCAATCCTCCATATGCTCCGAGACATCCACCACGGCCCCGGGGCCAACGAGAAAATCCAACGCGTAGGAGCCCATGTCCCCTTTTACGTCCGAGGCATGCATGGCGCCATCGAGGTGGGTGCCGACATGCATCGCGGTCTCGATCCGCTGCGCGACGATCATTTTCGTCTGCAGATTCTGCACGTAGTACATCTTGTTACCGGCATAGCCGACCCAACCCGGCGTGTGCACGTTCATCATGTGCGACAGATCGATCATCTTCATGGAACTGTTCCTTCCCCTTGCTGCTAACCTGAATAAATTCTAGTCGCCCGCGGCGGCCGTCTTCGGCGCCTGGGCCAGCCATTCGTCCAATAGATCCGCTGAATCCACCACCAACCCGGTGTGCAGCGAGATCATCTTCAATGCCGCCTCTTCCATCTCTTCATTGGTGCCGCGAACCAAATCGCGCGCCACGACAACCCGATAATCGCGATTGCTGGCGTCGAAGGCGGCATTGAGGACGCAGCAGTCGGTGAAGCCGCCATTCAGGACCACCGTGCGAACCGCCAAATTGCGCAGTAGAAAGTCGAGGTCGGTGGGATAGAAGATGGACAGGCGTTTCTTGGTTTCGACGACGTGATCGTCCGGCTCCACGCGGGTAACGAACTCGGTCCAGCGGGTGCCCACGATGGCATGTTCGTCGGCATTGGGAATCTCGCCGACATAGAGCGGAAAGACCAGCCGCCACGCCGATTTGAACCCCGCGACATCGTCGACGCCGCGCTTGCGCAGCACTGTGCGAACGTGAATGACGGGAACGCCCAACGAGCGGGCGCGGTCGTGAAAGGCGTCGATCGGGGCGACGATGTCGCGCGCCCGCGGCGCCGGACACGGGCAATCCGGGCTGTCGGACAAATGCCCCTGATGCATGTCGATCGAAATGACCGCCGAGCGGGCCCGCTCGGCGAACTCTCCGAAGCCGGCGGGAAGCGACCGTTTGTCGCCATAGACATAGGCTTCCATCATCTCACCTCGATCCCTCGCGGTCCTTGGTTTGGCCGTGCATGGGGCGTAACCGGTGTAGAGCGGGTTCAGCTCGATCGCGGTCGGGCGGCGACGCCGGTCACGACTCCTCGGGCAGCGCGCCGACCGCCCGCAGCAATCCCTTGTCGGCCGGACACGGCCCGCCCACGCTCACGACGGGGCTGCCCTTGTCGGCGGCAACCGCGTGGCGCAGGCCCACCGGAACATGAATCACCTGGCCGGCCGAGAAATCCAGCTTGCGCCCGTTGCTGATATCCTCGACCGTGCCCTCGCCCTCGAGAATATAGATGGTGTCTTCCGATTCGGCGTGCGCGTGCGGCACGTTTGCCTCGTCCGGTTCCATCTTGACGAAATTCATGTTGGCCGTATGCGCGCCGACGCCCGGCCACACAACGAGACGCGCATCCCGCGAAATGATCGGCAGCATGAGGTCGGGTTTGTCGCGGTGGAAAACTCTTATCGCCATCGGTGAAGTCCCGTCACGCCCCACGCCTTTCGAAATCCAGATGCCGATAAAGCTCCAGGTCGGCCGGACACGGCCCGCCCAGCATTTCGATGCCGCCGGCCGCGGCCTCGAATCGGTACGCCGTCTCGGGCTCGATATGCACCATCGAACCCTCGACCAGCGCCTGCTCCGATGCCGAGCCGGGGTCGACGACCGCGCCCGCGCCGGCCATGACGTAATAGACCGCCTCCATGGCGTGGCGCAGCGCGACCGTGCGCGCGCCGGGCGCCAGGCTGATCCGATGCATGGAGCGTTGTTCGGCGCCGACGCCCGGCCAGACGACCGCGCGGCAGACCCCCTCGCCCTCCACGAGCGGCAATTCCGGACAGGCTTCACCGCTCTCGAGCACCTGTACTTGATCAGACAGCGTCATCGCGTCAAGTCGTTTCGTCACAATGGAGAATGTCAACGACACTAGATCAATTCGGCCCCGCTAATGCAAACGCATTTCAACCATTACTTGGCCTGCGCGCCGCTGGACGAGCGCCCGCCCCGTCTGCCATGTTGCACGTGGCCGAGACCAGCGCGGCCATGCCGTGGATCGGAGGGTCGAGAATGAAACCGGCTGCGTTCGAGTATCACGCGCCTCGGACATTGGCGGAAGTCACGGCGCTGCTGCATCGCTTGGCGGATGAAGCCAGAATCCTTGCCGGCGGACAGAGCCTGGTGCCGACCATGAACCTCAGGCTGGCGCGGCCGGCGCATATCATCGACATCAATCGGGTCGCCGGTCTGGACTATATCTCGACCCGCGACGGTACGCTCCGCGTCGGCGCTCTGGTGCGCCATAACGCCTTCGCCACGCCGCTCACGGATGACCCCTTGAGCCGCCTGCTGACGACGGTGGCCGAGTATATCGGGCATCTACCCATTCGCGTGCGCGGGACTTTTGCCGGCAGCCTCGCCCACGCCGATCCGGCCTCCGAATGGTGCCTCGTAGCCGCGACCCTGGAGGCGGAGATTGTCGCCGAGAGCCGCGCGGGCCAGCGGCTCATCCCCGCCTCGGAGTTCTTCGTCGCCTCGCTCGCCACGGCACTGAAACCGGATGAGGTGCTGACGGAGGTCCGGCTACCGTTATTGGGAGAGACCGCGCGCTTCGGCTTCGAGGAGTTCAGCCGGCGCGTCGGCGACTTCGCCTTGGCCATGACGCTAGCCGTGTTGTGGTTGGAAAAGGGGCGGATCGAGAAAGCCCGCATCGGCATCGGCGGCGCGGCAAACCGGGCGCTGCGCGTGCCCGACGCGGAAGAGGCGTTGCGCGGCCGGACGCCGAGCCCGGAGCTTTTGCGGCAGGCCGCCGACATCGCGGCCGCGGCCGTGAACCCGGTCGAGGACATCCACGCCTCCGCCGCCTATCGCCGCGATCTGGTGCGCGCGCTCACCCGACGCGCGCTCGAGCGGGCGCTTGCATGATGTCTTGGGCATGATGTCTTGGGTGGGCCGGTCCGTCCGGCGTTCCAGAGACCCGGTCTTGCTTAGGGGCGAGGGACGCTTCACCGCCGATCTTGCCGATGGCGCGGCCACCGTGCGCTTCGTGCGCAGCCCAGTGGCCCGCGGCAGAATCTTGCAGATCGAAAGCGAGCACCGGGAGCAAACCTTCACCGCCGCCGACCTCGCCGACCTCAAGCCGATCCGCCCGCTGCTTCATCGGCCCGACTATGTGCCCGTGAGCCAGCCCATTCTGGCCGCCGACAGGGTTTGTTTTCTGGGCGAGCCGATCGCCGCCGTGATCGGCAATTCGCCCGAGGAGGCGGAAGACCTGGCGGCGAACGTGTTCGTCGATATCGAGCCCGAGGAGGCGGTCGTCGATGTCGACCAAGCCCTGCGGCCGGACGCACCCGTGGTCCATGAGCAGGCCCCGAACAACGTGCTTGTCGAGGGCAAGCTTCGCACGCCGGGCGTCGACGCCGCCTTCGAGCGCGCCGCCGAGGTGATCGAGCTTGAGATCCGCTCGCGCCGGCAAAGCGCCATGCCGCTCGAGGCGCGGGCCGCCCATGCCGCCTTCGATCCGGCCTCGGGCCGAACCACCTTGACCGCCTCGGTACAGATGCCGCACATGCTGCGGACCGGCTTGGCCGACGTGCTGGGCATCGCGGAAGCCGATCTGCGGGTCGTCGCGCCGGACGTGGGCGGCGGCTTCGGCCAGAAGATGTCGCTGGCGCCGGAATATGCGGTGGTGGTTTGGCTGGCGCGCAAACTGCGCCGCCCGGTGCGCTGGATCGAGGACCGCCGCGAAAACCTGATGGCCTCGTTTCACAGCCGCGACCATCATTATTTCGTGCGCGGCGCGTTCGACGCGGATCGAAAGCTTTTGGCCATCGATGCCGAGCTGCGCTGCAATGTCGGTGCTTTCTCGTGCTATCCGGTGACCTGCGGGGTCGAGCCGCTGATGGCGCTGGCGGAATTGCCGGGGCCGTATGACTTTCAGGAATACGCGGTGCGCGCCCGCGGCGTCACGACCAACACCTGCCCGATGGCGCCCTATCGCGGCGTCTCCCGCCCGGTGATCACGCTCGCGCTCGA
>JAUVWK010000438.1 GCA_030604165.1 Alphaproteobacteria bacterium
AGTACATATCGGACCAAACCGACGCCAGGGTCACAGGGCTGGATTACGCCGCGCCGGCCATCGCCGTGGCCAATGAACGCACTGCAGACAAGCGTTCCCGATTGACGTTCCAGACCGGCGACATGAATGCCCTCGACCTGCCCGAACAGTCCTTTGATGCCGCGATTTCCCTCGACACGCTCTACTGGGCCGCCGATCTCGCCAACACGCTGTCGGAGGTGGCGCGAGCGATCAAGCCGGGCGGGCAAATAGGGATATTCATGATGCAGGGACCATGGGATGACGATCCACCCGGAATCGTCAAGGCCGGTGATACCCAACTTGGCCAGGCACTTTCGAAGTTGAATCTGAACTACGACGCCTATGACTATACGACCCAAAACGTCGAGTTCTGGCGGCGCATCTGGAAGGCGGCGGTTGATTTGCGTGACGATTTTGAAGCGGAAGGCAATGGCTTTATCGCCGCTGGCCTGATCAAAGAGGCCGAGGAGGAATTTCTCCCGGCGATCGAGGTGGGGAAAATGACAAGGTATCTCTATCACGTGCGACTGTGACGCCGCTTGGCATAGGCGAATTGCTCTAATGTCGCCTTCGGGTCAATGGCCGACATACTGGAGCGATTCACGGTAGGTCCGGTGCTGGGCTTAGAGCGGACATCGTCAATCGCGACGCCAGTTGATTAGTCCATAACCTAGCGCGGTTCCACGCGACTGGAGTTTGCGCTAGCTCGCCGGAGCGGCGCTGCCGCCTTGGGCCAGAGCGACCAGGCGCGCGGTCTCGGCGCCGCGAATCTTGACGATATCGTCCTGGTATTTGAGCAGCACACCGAGAGTCTGATCGGCGGTCTCGGCATCGAGGGTGGCCTTATCCAGACAGTTTAGCGCGGCGACCCAGTCGATCGTCTCGGCGACGCCGGGCAGCTTGAACAAGTCGCTCCGGCGCAAGCCCTGGACGAAGGCCACCGCCTCCCGGCTCAGGCTTTCGCTCGCCTGCGGCAGGCGCGCCTTGAGGATGGCAAGCTCCCGCGCGGCGTTGGGGTAGTCGATCCAGTGGTAAAGGCAGCGCCGCTTCAGGGCGTCGTGAATCTCGCGCGTGCGGTTGGAGGTGATCAAGACGATCGGCGGCTGCGCCGCCTTGATCGTGCCGATCTCGGGCACGGTGATCTGGTAATCGCCGAGCAGCTCCAAGAGGTAGGCCTCGAAGGGCTCGTCCGCCCGGTCCAGCTCGTCGATCAGCAGCACCGGTGGACCATCGGCCGTGGGCTCGATGGCCTGGAGCAGCGGGCGGGTAATCAAAAAGCGTTTCGAGAAGATATCCTCGGCCAGCGAATCGCGGTCGCGGTCGCCCATGGCCTCGGCCAGCCTGATCTCGATCATCTGGCGGGCGTAATTCCACTCATAGACGGCGGCCGAGA
This sequence comes from Alphaproteobacteria bacterium, assembly GCA_030604165.1. Taxonomy (GTDB): domain Bacteria; phylum Pseudomonadota; class Alphaproteobacteria; order UBA828; family UBA828; genus JAUVWK01. The sequence continues at coordinate 1,415 of JAUVWK010000438.1, forward strand.
TATCCAAGCCCTCGTAGCATTGCAGCCGCACCAGCGGACGCCCGAGCGTTTCGGCGAGCACCTTGGCCAGTTCGGTCTTGCCGACGCCGGCCTCGCCTTCCAGGAACAGCGGGCGGTTGAGACGGAAGGAGACGAACAAAGTGGTGGCGAGGCTGCGGTCGGCGATGTAGTTGCCGTCCGCGACGAGCGCCAGGGTCTCATCGACCGAGGTGGGCAGGGATCGGGGCACTAGAAGACGCCCGAGAATATCAGGATCAGGATTATCACAATGGCGATGACGCCGACCACCCACACCGGCGTCGGTAGGCTCTTTCGAGCCGGCACGGCGGCCGCCGCGGCTTTGGCGGCTGTCTCTGTGGCGGCCTCGGCCACCGGGCCGCCGCCCAAGCGCTCGGCAAGGGTACCGAAAAACTCGCGGGAGAGCTTCTTGGCGGTCGAATCGATCAGGCGGGAGCCGATCTGGGCCAGCTTGCCGCCGACCTTGGCGTCGACATCGTAATGCAGCAGGGTCTCTTCGCCCTCGCCGCTGAGCGCCACCTTGGCCACGCCCGAGGCAAACCCGGCCGGCCCGCCCTGACCTTCGCCGCTGAGCGTATAGCCGTTGGGCGGGTCGAGGTCGGAGAGGGTCATGCGGCCGCTGAATTTGGCCCTTATCGGGCCCACCTTGATAACGAGCGTGGCGGTCATCTCGGTCTCGGAGGTCTTCTCGATCGCCTCGCAGCCCGGCAGGCAGGCCTTGAGCATCTCGGGATCGTTGAGCGCCTGCCAGACGGTCTGGCGGTCCGCTGGAATGTTGTATTCACCGGTTATTTTCATTGTCTCCCCCCAAGGGCCGACCCGAGGCCGGGTCCGATCGGCTGCCGTGTCCCGCCTATTAAGTGTTCCTTTACCGTACTTTTCCTATCATTTATCAAGCTTTGATGGGAGGGCTCGAACTAAATAAACCGGAAGGTGCCGCCATGATACCGGCCGTTTCGTCGAGCTACGATGTCGCGAACTGGTTTTTCGAGCGCTCGCAAGAGCGCCGCTCGTATCTGTCGCCCCTGAAGATCCAGCGCCTGCTCTACATCGCCCAGGCCGAGTATGCCGGCGCGAATCAGGGCCGGGCCCTGATGCCGTCGGTCTTCATCGTCAGCGAAATCGGCCCGATCGAGCCCAATCTGCACCGCGCCTTCGAACATGGCCCGCCGACGGTTTCGGTGCGCGACATCGAGCCCGCCGTGGTCGAATTTCTGATGGGTGTGTGGAACCAGTTCGGCGTGAAATCGGTGGAAACCTTGAATCGGCTGGTCATGCTCGATCCGGCCTTCAAGGAGGCGGAACGGCACGGTTTGACGACCGTGATCGATCTCGAGAGCATGCGGCGCCACAACGCGCAGCCTGAAGAGCAGCCGGTTCAGATTGTTGAGGGCAAGCGGGTCAAGCGCTGGACACCGAAGACGGTCTCGGCGGCGGGAGCCTAGATTGCTTCCACTTTCGTTGGAACCAATCTAGCTTTTTTTGCTCACGGCAGCGGACCTATTGGTCCGCACCTGCGCAGGCGCGCCGGATAACCGGCGGGCCGCAGTCACGGCCTTAGGCTTTTGTTGCTCACGGTAGCGGACCTATTGGTCCGCACCTGCGCAGGCGCGCCGGATAACCGGCGGGCCGCGGTCGCGGCCTTACGCGACTCCACGGATTCGTGAATTGCTCGAAGGGTCGCGTCTTTTTCTTTGCTCGAATGTTGCATGCGCTCGAGCTGCTCCTTG